>JAFAGX010000009.1 GCA_019237515.1 Acidobacteriaceae bacterium | reverse complement strand
CGATGATGGCAGCAGCAATCAGCGTCATCCCGCGGCAAACGGCATCGACCGGGATCAGGTCGAGCCGCTTGTGCTCATTCGTAGGCAGTTGTCGGAAATAGGTTCCCAGCAAATAAGAAAGCGAAGCCGACGTGTTAATGCCCTCATTCCACCCTCGGAACGGCTCTTCCACAGACGTTTCCACGATTGCCGGCCGCACGATTGCGATTGGCAAACCATCCCCGTGCTTCGCCATCAGCGATTCAGCCAATCCTTTGGTCAAGGTGTATGTGTTCGGCCAGCCCAGTTCGATCGCGCGCTTGCTTCCCGCTTCCGTCAGGTAGTTCCGAAGCCAGCGAACGCGGTTCTTGCGAATCTGATTTTCCAGGGCGGCACCGTGCAGGTTTTTTGCGGCATGCTCCTTCTCCATGGCCTGGCGGCGAAGTTCTTCCGTCACTGCACTACTTTCACTCTTCTCTTCTGCTGAGCGAACCAGCTCGCGAAGCGATCGCCATTCGTGCTCGGCGTCAAAATCGGCTGCACCCGCCGGTGTGTAATTGGGCCGCAATTTCTCGGAGACTCGTCCGTCGCGCGTGCCCGCCACGTAGCAGGTAGAAAGGTGAAGAAGACCCGCATGGTCCGATTGCTTTATGAACTGAACCACGTTAAGCGCGGCATCAACATTCGCGTCCAGTGCATCCCTCAAATCTGGGTTGAAGTCGGTCAGACCCGAACTGTTGACCACCAGATCCAAGTTCCTGCGCAGAACCCCGCTAACCTCGGGACTCAAGCCGAGGTCGGGTAACGAAGCATCGCCCTCCACGACTTCCACTCGATCCGCCAGGAATTTGCTGAGAGATGCTCCATAACGCGAAAACAGAGGATCAAACACCGGGGATTCTTCAACCAGCTTTTCAAAGCGCTGCTGCGCCGGATTTGACTTCTGGCGCCGGATCAGCAGGTAAATGCGTCCAATGCCCGGGAGAGCCATCAACGTATTTACCAGCCATACCTTCCCGATGAAACCGGTCACGCCGATGAGCATGATGTGCTTGCCATTCAATGCAGAACGGACCGACAGCGGTTCGCGCTTCGGTGCGCCATCGAAGTACACAATCGGCCTGACCATAACGGCTGATCGTCGATCGGCGGGAAAAACCGCTGAGGCCAATGTGGACGGGTCCGTAAAGCCCAGGTCGCCGGCCAGTTTTTCGGCGGTTCTTTCTCCGTTCGGACGTGTACCCGTAATCCGAGCAAACGCTCCCCGCGGACGGATCACTGGATCCAGGAGACGGCCGGTCGCAATGCCCTCACGAAACTCCAGCCGATTCGAAATGATCAATTTCGCTCCCAAGTGTCGGGCCAACGGACGCATCACATGATCCAGTCCTTGGCTCACCAGTACCACCTGCCGGCCTGATTCGATTAACGTTTGCAGTTGCCGGACGCCCTCAGGTTGAAGCTTCGGTCGAAGCTTGTATTGAAAATATTCATTCCCCAGCAGATCAAGACGGTCCCGGCTTACGCCACGTAAAACGGTGTGGACCATCCGCGTCGCAAACACCCGGTTCACCCCATATAGACACGGTCGCAGCACAGCCATGAGCAGCACCAGGCCGCGTTTGATCCAGCGGCCGATGAATGTCTGTACGTTCCAGGTAAAGAAGGCGATAGGGCGTACGGTGGTCAGCTCGAGAAGACTGCCTTCCACCCGCCAATAGACCGGCGAATCACTACTTCCGCCACCCGGTTTGTTTTCTGACTCGTTCAAATTGTGCAAGAAGGCCCACACCCGGGCATGACAGCGATCCCTGGGACAGGAACGAAACTTCTATTGTAAACAATTGATGCCAAACCGCGAAGTGAGATGTGCATGGGCAGTGGCTCAGCTTCAATCTGCCCGGCCGGCGTGACCTAAGGGCAGCCGTTTCTCAGTGTTATCGGCAAAAACGCCTATTCCGAACCGTACTTCCGCGAGAACCCGTTGCGGGAGTTCGTCACCACGAAACTGCCGTCGCGCTCGGCTTCGACTTTGATGTAATGTCCGTCAGAGTTCTCACCTTGATTAGCCACAAAATTATCCCCAGCGTTGTGCTCTTTGTCCGCGTCGACCGCGTAATGCAACTGCCAAATATCCGTCAGCCGCGGCGAGTCGCGAACAATCTGCCATGCCTCTGCATCGCCGCCCTTGTGCGCTCCGTTATTTGAGATCGCCACCTGGGGATGCAGCGCCCAAACTAGCGCTTTGGAATTATCCGGAGCCATTCCATGATGCGTCAGAAGATAAAGACTCACCGTCCCGACCAGATTGTTCGGACACACCAGTTCAAGTTCTTTCGTCTTCGTGAGATCGCCGAGATCGACAAAGCGAAAGTTGCCATAGCTTATGAGCACGCCGATGGATTGCGCATTCTCGGATGAGTCCGTCTTTGCCTCGGCTTCGGGTGCGCAATAGAAATTCGCTTCTCCAGCGGCCGGCAGCGGACCCGTTATATGCTGGCCCCCAGCTACGACAATCTCAAACCTGACATCCTGAAGAGGTAGCCCTTCTCCCGGCATCAAATGAATCCGTTTGGAGTGTCCGATCGCCTTTTCATAATTCTTGTAAAGTGTTCGCGCGCTGTCGGAATCCTCAACATCAGAGCCGTGATCGATAAATATGCCGACCGGAATCCGCTGCTGCAGGTCGGCAACTCCACCCACGTGGTCCTGGTGGTAATGAGTAATCAGCACATAATCGATATGCTTTAATCCCGCGCCCTTCGCTGCCGCCAAAATGCGTTCCGCGTCCCGCGAACCAGCCCAACCGGTATCAATCAGCACCGATTGTTGAGACGGAGTGACCAGCAAAGTCGCCTGTCCGCCTTCAACGTCGATGAAATAGATTTGCAGCGGCTTGGCTTTCGCCGCACCATAAGCCCCGGCGAGCAAAACCACCACGCTAACGACCATCGCCGTGCATCGCCGATTCATCCTCGTGATCATTTTGATTACAAATTGTAATTCTTCCCGGGTACAGCATTTGACCGTCTGTTACGAGTTGAGATAACATCCTCTCGCTCTAAGGAATTCAGGGGGATGGCGAACTCAGTCCGGCGCATTGGTGTAGTGCTCTTCCAGCTTGGCGGACCGGACACGCTGGAAGCCATAGAGCCTTTTCTTTTCAATCTGTTTTGCGATCCCGACATCATTGATTTCCCCGGCGCGCGCCTGGGACGAAAAGCGCTAGCCAAATTGATTTCCCGTACGCGTGCTCGAAAAGTCCAACACCATTATGCGGTGATCGGGGGCGGCTCGCCGATCCGCCGCTTTACCGAGCAACAGGCCCGTTGCCTGCAACTGAAACTCAGAGGCGACGGACTGGATGCCCACTGTTTTGTGGCCATGCGCTACTGGCACCCCTTTACTTCGGAGGCTATTGAACAGCTTCGCGCAGCTCGATGTCAGGATATCGTGCTCCTCCCCCTTTATCCGCAGTATTCGAGCACGACGACCGGCAGCAGCCTGAATGAGTGGCGGCGCCTCTTCCACGATGAGCTCCCGGTTCGCTGCGTTGAGCCGTTCTACCAACACGAACTTTATTTAGAAGCCCTGACACAAAAGATTCATGAAGCCCTGGCGCGTTTCCCGCAGCCGCAACGGGCCGACTTGGTTTTCAGCGCGCATAGCGTTCCGCTCGCGGTTATCCAAAGTGGCGACCCGTACCAGCAGCAAATCGAACACACGGTTGAGCTACTGATGCAGTCCGGGGCCTGGACGAATCCGCATCATCTCTGTTACCAGAGCAAAGTTGGGGCCAGCAAATGGTTGCAGCCCTCCCTGAGGAACACGCTTCGCGATCTCGCCGCCAAAGGATCGCGTGAAGTTTGCGTTATCCCGATTTCGTTCGTGTCCGACCACGTGGAAACGCTTGGCGAAATTGACCATGAAGCTCGCGAGGAAGCCTACAAACTCGGCATCATGCAGTTCGAGATGACTGAAGGGCTGAATAATTCGCCCACATTCGTCGCCGCGTTGGCGGACCTGGTCAAGAAGGCCGTGCGCTTTGATGACACAGAGTTTCCAGCTCCCGCAAGTCTTACGGGACGTAACTTGAACTCAAGTTTGAATGCTGGCGCGGCTTCCGCCGTATCTGCCGGCATGGATTAGCAACGCGGCTTCTGCCGCGACGAAGGGTAAGGAATGGCAGACGAATCCGCCAAAGGCATCCTTGGCCATCTCCCGCCGTGGCCGCGGCAGGCGCTTAACAATTCTGTAATCGCGATGGAGCAGGCCTATCGGCAGCGCAAAAACCTGCCGCTTCTCACCGATGGCGACATTGAAGCCCTCAAGGCCGGTCAGCCGATGTCGTGGGAAACCAATGGAGGTGCGCCAGCCGCTGCTGCTGCCCCATCTCCCGCGCCGCCTGCTGCCGCCCAAACCCCAACTCCGGCGGCACCGGCAGCGCCGCCGGCTGCAGCGTCCGGGAACATCAGCGAAGAAGTCGCCAAGTGGGTGGACCAGGGCAAGAAGTGGAGCAAGTCTTCGATCGCTGCCGAACAGGCGCGCCGTGGGCGAAAGAGCCTGCCTGCGCTCAACGACGCTGAGATCGTTGCTCTCATGGGCGAGCCCGCACCAGCCGCTCCGGCCCCTGCTACAGTTCCGGCTGCAGGCGCAACTGCAACCGCTCCTGCCGCTGCCCCACGACCTGCCGCTCCCGCCGTGGCAGCTTCTGCAGCCGCTTCGGTCGCCAGGGCTGGGCAATCGACTGCATACGTGGGTACTCCCGCCGTAGGCACATCCAAAGCAGCGGCCGCTGGCGGCGTCGCCGCCATCGGTCCTGAAGATAACGAAGTCAACCAGACGCGCCGCCGTATGGTCTGGGCCTCCGTTGCGGCATTCCTCACCGCGTGGTTTCTCGCCTTTTTCCGTTTCTTTTTGCCGCGCACATTGTTCGAGCCGGCCACTAGCTTCAAAATCGGCTATCCCTCGGAATACGGACTCGGCGTCGACACCAAATGGCAGCAGAAGTATCGCATCTGGGTGGACCGCACTCCGGATCGTCTTTTTGTGATTTATGCGCGCTGCACCCATCTGGGCTGCACCCCTGACTGGAAGCCCAGTGAAAACAAATTCAAGTGCCCGTGCCACGGCAGTGGCTATGACAGCGAAGGAATCAATTTCGAAGGGCCAGCGCCGCGCCCCATGGATCGTGCGCATATAGAAATCGCACCCGACGGACAGATTTCAGTGGACGTCTCGAAGCTTTATCAGTGGCCTAAGGGCCAGCCGAGCCAGTTCAATGATTCCGGCGCGTACTTGCCGGGCTAAACACCAGCTTGTGTAGGGACAGCCGCTCTCGGCTGTCCAGTCGAGCGAAGCTCGACCGTGTAAAGGGGTCTTAGATGCCTGAAGCAAACGGAAGCGGTAACGGCAGCAACGGCAACACAGGCACCAACGGAAGCAATGGCAATCGTGTGCGCCTGTTGGAGCGCGTGAAGGCGGGCGTTAAGGAAGATGTTCAGTCTCTTAAGACTGACATGCCGGTCAAAATCAAGGAACAGATCGAAGGGTTAAAAGAACCAACCAAGACCCAGGTCTACACCTCCATTTTCCGCCACAAGCATGACGACACGCCGCGCAACCGCGCCTTAGGCGTATTGTCGAACGTCTTCCTGCACCTGCATCCCGCCAAGATCAATCGTGATGCTGTCCGTTACAGCTACACCTGGGGCATGGGGGGAATTACGTTTTACCTCTTCATCGTGCTGACCTTCACCGGCGTGCTGTTGATGTTCTATTACCATCCCAGCAAAGTTCAGGCCTTTCGCGACGTGCTTTATCTCGAACACGATGTTCCCTTCGGCAAATTGCTGCGCAACATGCACCGCTGGGCTGCGCACCTGATGGTAATCGCTGTCTGGCTGCACATGTTCCGAGTTTTCCTGACCGGCTCCTACAAGAAGCCGCGAGAATTCAACTGGAACATCGGTGTTCTCCTGCTGGTTTTCACCCTGTTGCTTTCGTTCACCGGATACCTGCTTCCCGACGATCAACTGGGTTTCTGGGCCGTCACGGTCGGAACAAACATGGCCCGGGCCACGCCGCTTCTCGGCCATGAAGGCCCATTCGGAAAGCAACTGGGAATGACGCCTTATAACGATGTTCGCTTCGGCTTGCTAGGCGGCTCGATCGTCGATGCCAACGCGCTGCTGCGTTCTTACATTTGGCATTGCATCGGCATCCCGATTGTGGCTTCGGTTTTGATGATTGTGCACTTCTGGCGCGTGAGGAAAGACGGTGGCATCTCCGGACCGGCTCCGGTGATGCTCACCGAAGAAGCCGACAAACCTCGCCGCAGAGTGGAGTAGTAATGAAAAGTTTCATCTATCCGGATTGTCATCCTTCGGCGCCTCACTTTGGCGCCGAAGGATCTGGGCGTACTGCGCGAAAGTCCGAGTGCGGCGAGGGCTACAAATCGCGCGGTTAGCACGCATCCTTGTTGGGAGACTTTATGGATTGGCATCAACTTTGGGAAATCGCTTCCGCGCCTGACAACGTTCCGATCGTGGCCTTGATGCCATTGCTGGTTTTCTATTGCTACCTGGCATGGAAGCAGGCAACCGCCAACGACGAACTGATCGGCGAACTTGAAACCAATCCCGCGATGGCGAAAACCCACCATCGCAAAACCTGGCCCTTTCGCCCCGGCTGGCAAAAGGAAATCCATGTCTGGCCCTTCCTGCTGCGCGTTGAATTCCTCGCCGCCATCATCGTCACCATCATTCTGATGATCTGGTCGATCACCCTCTACGCGCCACTCGAGGAACCCTCGAATCCGAATCTCACCATGAACCCCGCGAAAGCACCATGGTATTTCCTCGGCCTGCAGGAAATGCTGGTCTACTTCGATCCGTGGATTGCCGGCGTGGTCATGCCGACCCTGATCATCGTCGGCTTGATGGTCATTCCTTACATTGACACCAACCCGCTCGGCAGCGGTTATTACACCTGGAAGCAGCGCAAATTCGCGATCGGCACATTTTTGTTTGGCTTTCTGGTTCTCTGGGTCTCGATGATCATCATTGGAACATTCATTCGAGGGCCAGGTTGGCAGTGGTTCTGGCCGGGGCAAACCTGGGACCACAATCGCTTGATTTACGAGGTGAACCGCGACTTGCCTGATATTTTCGGAATCACCTCGAATCTCGGAAAAGCAATTTTCGGCGCAATTGTAGTCGGCGGATACTTTCTGATCGGCGGATTCGCCGTGCACGCCCTGTTCCGCCGCTACAATCCCAAAGATTACAAGCGCATGAGCTTTTTGCAATACAACATCATGATGGTTTTTCTCCTGATCATGATTGCTTTGCCCTGCAAGATGCTGCTGCGTCTGCTATGGCATATCAAGTACGTGTGGATTACGCCTTGGTTCAACGTGTAAAAGCGTCCTTCGTCGTTCGTCGTTGGCTATCTGAAATTTTGCGAACGACCGACGACGAACGACCAACGACGGGAGAGTCTTTTGCCTGAACAACCAATTCCCGAGCAAGATCCGATAGTCACGAAGTCCTACACCATGTACTACGTGATTTCGATGGTGATCCTCACCATCACCCTCTTCTGGGCTCTCTGGGATGAGGCCTTCGGCCAGCGACCCTGGAAAGCCTATCAGAGTGAATGGAAACAACGTTACATGGTCGTGCTCGATAAGCTCGAGCCGAAATCCGAGAGTGCCGAGAAATCCGTCGAGAACAGTTCCGATTACCGCGCCCTCCAGCGCACGTATCAGCAAGCCGAAGAAGAGAGTAAGGCGCCCTCAGCACAAACCAGGTCTCAACTGGCAGACGCGAATGGGAAGCTTCTGGCGATACGCTCTGTTTTCACCGATCGTCGGGCCTATGTGAACGCCCTCACCTACGACATCGAAACCGAAACCAGCGATTCCGCAAAGAAGAGTCTAAGAAACAAACTCGCCGCCTACCAGAACGAACCGGCGACCGTCGAATTCCCCGACGGTTCCAAGAAAAAATATACGTTCAAAGAGCTTGAAGAAGCCTTCAACGAAGCCAATGCCGAGAAAACGCGGTTAAGCCTGCAATTGGGTGAGGAACTGAAGCCTGTCACTGCGGCCAATACCGATATGCAGGATTACCTCAACGACCACATGGTCGACCTCACGCCCTCCCAAATCGATGGCCTCAAACGAAAAACAGAGCAGTGGGATTCGCACATCGCGCAGATCAACGTCGCGGACGCCGGCATAGTCGATCGCTGTGAGTCTTGTCACATGGGAATTCGCGAGCCAGTCAAGCTGACAGCTGCGATGATGACCCCCAAAGGCGAAAAGCAGCCCGACGAGTACGCCCGCGCCTTGACCAGCCACCCCGAACCAGAGCTGCTTAAAATTCACGACCCCGACAAATTCGGTTGCTCGCCCTGTCATCAAGGCAATGGGCGCGCCACCACCAGTATCGAAAAAGCTCATGGGAATTACGAGCACTGGCTATGGCCGCTCTTCCCTAAAGAAAACGCCCAGGCTGGCTGCCAGAACTGCCACTCGGCCGATATGGTGCTGGTAAGCGGCGACACGCAATGGAACGTAATCAATCAAGGCAAAGATCTCTTCCGTCAAAAAGGTTGCGTCGGCTGCCATCGCTACGAAGGTTACGACAAAGAACCCGAAGATTTGAATTCGATAACCCAGCAGATCAAGCTCTTTGACCAGCAGAAGATCGACAATTTCAAGACCTCCGCATCATTGATGAAGCAGGCCGACGCAGCTGAAAGCAACGAAGAAGCGAATCAGCTCAACGACAAAGCCGTCGCACTAAAAGTTGAAAACAGTAAGCTCGACGGCCGAATCCAGCAGCTCGATTTCCAGTCGCACAGCTTGATGCAGGACATGAAGAAAGTCGGACCCAACTTGAAGGATGTCCGGCTGAAGCTGAACAAAAATTGGATCCCCGTCTGGCTTAAGAAACCGACCGATTTCCGGCCCACGACCAAGATGCCGAACTTCCGCCTGACCGATCACCAGATTCAGGCGATCTCCGCATACCTGTGGCAATCGTCCTTTACCGATCCGCTGCAGAAGCAGAAGCCGGGAAATGCCGCTCACGGCAAAGAGCTTTTCGAAAGCCGCGGCTGCATGGCATGCCATTCGGTTGGCGAAGGCCAGCAGACCGTGGGTGGCACCTTCGCCGCCAATCTCACACGCGAAGGCGAAAAGGCCAATTACGACTATTTGGTTCGCTGGATTCACAATGCTCGCCAGCGCACCCGCCCCTTTTGTCCGTACGAGAAAAAAGATATTGGTCCCGAGGATTACGCCAAGAAGGGATTGCCTTATCAATTTGATCTCGAACATAGCCAGTGCCCGAATGATGGCCATGAGCTGCAAGTCCAGAACATGACGGTCATGCCCAGCCTACGTTTGAGTGTCGAAGATGCGCAGGACATCGCGTCATATCTGATGACCCAGAAAAAGAAAGACGCTTCGAGCTACACCGAAGCCTCCTTCATGGATGATCCCTCCTTGAAGGAGGAAGGTAAAAAGTGGGTCCGTCACTATGGCTGCATGGGCTGTCACGAAATTTCAGGCCTTGAAGACGAGGGCCGGATCGGCACGGAGTTAACTTTCGAAGGCAGCAAGCCTATCGAGCGGCTCGATTTCGCCCTCTTCACCGTACCCGCCGCACGCGGCGAAGGAGAGCCAATCACCGATCCCGAGGATTTGGCGCGCCTGCCCGAGGGCCCGGCGAAAGGCCCGTGGTACAACCACAAAGGATTTTTCGAGCATAAACTTGCCGAGCCGAACATCTACGATAAAGGCAAGGTCAAGTCGGAGACGGAAGCTCTCCGCATGCCGAATCTGCACCTCGATAAAGAACAGATTCAGGCCCTGACGACATTCCTCTTGGGTAGCGAGGAATCTTCCCTTCCCGCCAGCTATCAATACAAACCTGGGGATACGCGCCGCGATATTCAGGAAGGCTGGTGGATTGTTAAGAAATATAACTGCATGGGATGCCATCAGTTCATCCCCGGCCAGAAGACCATCTTGATGGGTCTGCCACAGTATAAGGATTTCCCCGAGCAGTTGCCCCCGAAACTTTTAACTGAAGGCGCCCGCGTAAATCCGGAATGGCTGCGCAGATTTCTGTCGAATCCAGCCTTGAGCGACACGGACACGAACCGCAATGGTGTGCGTCCTTATTTAAAGGTTCGCATGCCGACGTTCTCGTTCTCCGACAACGAATTGCGCAAGCTGGTACGCTTCTTCGAGGCGCTTTCGCAACAGCCTCTGCCCTATATTCCGGAAGAAGTTCCGGTGCTGACCGCGAAGGAAACGGACATGGCGCGCAGCTTGTTCTCTAGCACCGCCGCACCTTGTCTGAAGTGTCATGCGACGGGTGATCCGCAGCATGACAAAATCGCAACCGCGCCTAATTTCCTTCTGGCGAAAGAGCGCCTGAAGCCAGATTGGGCTGACCGGTGGGTGCTTGATCCTCAGGCAATCAGCCCTGGCACCTCGATGCCTTCAGGGCTGTTCCGCCGCGACAAGGATCATTGGGTATTCGCCGGTCCGACGCCACCGTCGTTCCAGGGCTATCAGCAAGACCACTCGAAATTGCTGGTCAATTACATTTTCCAGTTAACGCCAGACGAGCAGCGCCGCGTAGCCGCTTCGATGGGCAGAACGCAAGCTTCAAATCGACCACCCAGCAAGTCTGGCGCGACCGAGGCTGCGACCGCTGCAAGTCCCGGCGGATCGCGTTAGAATGTACAGTTTTCCACTTGTTTACGCATGGAGGACGGGCGTCTCGCCCGTTCCCCGAGATTTATTTAGTACATGCAGGACGGGCGTCTCGCACGTCCAGATTTCAAATCTCAGGAGGGGCGAAATCATGAATAGGAAAGTCTGGGTTGCAATGCTGGCATTGCTTTGCATGGGCTTCTTGCTGCTCGCGGGTTGCAGCAAGAAAAACACCGAACAATCATCCAACGCAACGGAAGAGAAAGCGGCAGCCCCGGCTCCCGCAGCCACACCGATTGATCCCAGCACGGTCGCGACCGTCAATGGAACCGTGAAGATGGATGGCACGGCTCCCAAGACAGCGAAAATCGATATGAGCCAGGATCCGGCATGCAAGGGAACCAACAACTCCGAAACGATCGTGGCTGATAACGGCAATTTGGCGAACGTATTCGTATATGTGAAAGATGGTCTTGGCAGCCGCACGTTTGACGTGCCAGGCCAAGCGGTCACGATCGATCAGCAAGGTTGCAAGTACCATCCGCATGTTTTGGGCGTGATGACCGGTCAGAACATTGAAATAAAAAATGACGACCCGACCACGCACAACATTCACCCGACCCCGCAAGACAACCGTGAGTGGAATGAATCGCAACCCCCGCAAGCTGCTCCCATCGAGAAGAGCTTTTCTCGCGAAGAGATCATGCTGCCCGTGAAGTGCAACCAGCATCCCTGGATGCGCATGTACATCAACGTGGTAAAGAGTCCGTTCTATGCGGTGACTGACAGTAGCGGAAAGTATGAAATTAAGGGCTTGCCGCCGGGAGATTACACGCTGGCGTTCGTCCAGGAGAAACTTGGTGAGCAGACACAGAAAATCACCGTTGCTGCAAAGGACAGCAAAACCGTTGATATGACCTTCAAGCAGCAGTAACCTGTTTAGGTAGCCATGGGGGACGGGCGTCCCCGCCCGTCCTTTCCTCAAAGGAGTCCTTTCTGAAGGGCCTCAGCACCCCATACAATCGCGCTCTTCACTGGTTCGCCTGTTTCCTGGCATGCTGGACTTTCCTTTTGATTATTGCCGGCGCTTTGGTTACCAGCAACGATGCGGGGCTCTCTGTCCCGGATTGGCCGACGTCATTCGGATCCCTTTATAAGATTCCGCACCTGGTGGGCGGCGTAAGATTTGAGCACACCCACCGAATGATTGCTCAAATGGCGGGCCTGCTCACGATCATTCTCGCCATTTGGACATGGCGGGCAGACAAGCGCCGTTGGATGAAATATCTCGGCATTGGCGCGCTGGGCACTGTGATCGCCCAAGGCATTTTAGGCGGCCTAACCGTTCTGTTCTACCTTCCACCGCCGATATCGTCTGCTCACGCAGCCTTGGCGCAAACTTTCTTCTGCTTGACCGTAGCCATCGCGATTTTCACTGGCCCACGCTGGGTCGAAGAAGTCCCGCAAATCGAACCGGACGTGCACCGCCCAACCCTGATCACGCTGTCTCTGCTCTCTATTTTCGTGTTGTATGTCCAACTGATCCTCGGCGCTATGTTCCGCCACCACGGCATGAGTTGGTGGCCACACGTTTTGAATGCACCGGTAGTTGCAATCGTGCTGACCTGGACTGCCATCCGGGCACTTTCACTTTATTCAACGATTGAGGCGGTGCGACGCCCCGCAATTTTGCTTCTGGCTCTCCTCATCACGCAACTATGCCTCGGCTTTCTGGCCTTCCTCACACGAGTGTCATGGGGGCATGATGCAGTCCAGCCCGAGTTGCCGATGGTTCTGTCGACCGTAGCTCACGTCGCTGTCGGAGCACTTCTGCTGGCTACAGCCGTTATTCTCGCTATTCAAGTGTGGCGGCATGTTCCGGTCTCGATGGAAGAGCCTGTGACGCGGCGCACCCACACCCCCGTTCCCGCGTAAGCCCATTCGCAGCGCTCAGCCCATGGCTGGAGGTTTTACTTGTCATTCCGAGGAGCGCCTCGGTTGTTTTATTTGTCATTCCAAGGAGCGCGGCGACGAGGAATCTGCTGGTCAGACGTTCAGTTGCCCTTGTCATCCTGAGCGAAGCGGGCGTCCGCGAAGCGGAGGACAGCGAATTCGAAGGACGCCATGTCTCCTTACCCCGCGCCAGCGGCCTTGCAAGCAATTCTCTAACACGATTTGGACAAGAACGGCCCAGGAACCTATTCGACTGGATACGGCCCGTCCGCAAACACCTCGCTGTGATATCCCTTTGCACCAATCGTGCGAGCAAGTGGGCTCTTGAGATCTTCGCCGGACCTCAATCGCTCGATGATGCTTGCGAAATCGAATCGTGGCCGCAATCCAAGTTCTTTTCGGGCACGCTCATTGACGTAAACCCGATCGATAGAAGGAAACATTTTCCAGCCCCGCTTCTGGTATTCACCCTCATATTGGGGCACCCGGCGGCGAACAACGACCGAAGCATCCACTCGGAGTTGCTGGAGATCTTGCGGACGGAACGGCGTAGTCGCGCTGATGATGTACTTTCCAAATCCGATCGTCCGAGCATGTTTCAGCGCCAGCAAATGCGCGCTCACCACATCTTCCATGTCGACGCGGCGATAAAGATATTCGTTCGCCTTCACATTCTCGTCCGAGTAGTTCTCGCGAATTCGCGAGTTGTCGTCCTCTTCGGGAAAGAATCGCGATGTCCGCAAAACCAGGCAGGCAAGCCCTTCCTTGCGATGGAATATCTGGCAAAGATCTTCCGCAGCCGCCTTGGTCACTCCATAGATATTCTTCGGCACAGGCGTAACGTCTTCCGTCACCCAAGCAGCCGGCGCTCCCGGCGGAGGCACGAGCGCGCTTCCGAACACGCTGGTTGTACTGGTGTAGATGAAAGATTCGACACCAGCACGCACGGCCTCTTCCAGCAGGCTGAGTGTCCCAGTGATGTTCGTGTCAATGAACTCTTGTTTGGAGTGCGTTGCTACGTGCGGCTTGTGCAGGGTTGCTGCATGAAGAACAGCCCGCACGCCTTGCATGCAATGTCGGACGCAGGTGCGGTCCGCAACGGAACCCACTTGGCTCGTAAACGGCGATTGCAGTATGTCTACACCCACGGTCTCATGACCAAGGTCTCTCAGCGTGCGAACCAGTGCCTCACCCAGATGACCAGAACTTCCTGTAACTAATATTTTCATGTCCGTTTGTAAGCCAGATTTGTCATCCTGAGCAAGCGTTTGCGCAGCGAAGGATCTGGGCCGCGCGAAGCGCCGCGTTTTCAATAGCAACGCCAATTATCGCGCGTCTGGCTCGCTTCCTTATCATTCGATCCACCAGTAAACATTCTTACAGATGATGCCGACCTCCCTCTCGTCGTAAAATACATTGTGGCCTTTGAATCGACCGCTATAAGCTCTGTCCCAGAGCTTGTCATCAGCCGAAACGCCGTCATCTCTCTCGAGAACGTCGTCCACAAATATGGCGACCGCACCGCATTGAACGGTGTGTCTTTCGACGTCCGCCCGGCGGAATTGTTCGGACTCCTCGGGCCAAATGGTAGCGGCAAAACCACTTTGTTCCGGATTCTGTCTACGTTGATGGTTCCGGTCGCCGGTCGAGCCACAATCATGGGCTTCGACGTTGCCCGCGACCCCAATAGTTTGCGGCGGGAGATTGGCGTGGTTTTTCAGGCGCAAAGTATCGACATCAAGTTAACCGCGGCGGAGAACCTGACCCACCAGGGACATCTTTATGGTCTGCACGGAAAGACGCTCCAAGCGCGCATCAAAGAAATGCTAAGCCGCGTAGGCCTCGCCGATCGTGCCAATGAGAAAGCCGAAACCTTCTCTGGCGGCATGCAGCGGCGGCTTGAGTTGGCCAAAGGCCTGCTTCACCATCCATCAGTCTTATTGCTCGATGAGCCAACAACTGGCCTCGATCCGGGCGCTCGCCGTGATCTATGGCAGTATCTCGCAATTTTGCGCGATGAGGAGCACGTCACAGTTCTGGTGACGACCCATCTTATGGAAGAAGCCGAGCGCTGCGACCGGTTGGCAATTCTGAATGAAGGTAAAGTCGTTGCCTTAGGAACTCCTGACGAACTGAAACACGAGATCGGCGGCGACGTGATCGTTCTGGATGCCAAGAATCCCGAAACACTGGCCGATCATATGCGGCATCGGTTCCAGGTAGATGCACAGGTGCTTCAGGGAAAAGTTCGGCTGGAGCGAGAGCAAGGACATCGTTTCATCACCGATGTTGTCGAAGCCTTTCCCGGCGAAATCGAAGCAATTTCCGTCAGCAAACCCACTCTGGAGGACGTCTTTATCCATCGTACCGGCCATCGATTCTGGACAGAGGATGAGACCACAGACTAATGTTGCTCAACTGTCATCCTGAGCGGCCTTCAGGCCGCGAAGGATTTATGCATCTGGACTAAAAGGATTTAAGGAGCACCGTGGCAACTCGTACTGCAGCACTCCCCATCTCTGGCGCTTCTACCTCGAGCGGCATCGCACTGCCCGCATTCACCCTCTGGTGGCGGGAAGTCGTCCGCTTTTACCGCCAGCGATCGCGCGTAATTGGCGTGATCGCTTCTCCCGTGCTTTTCTGGCTGGTGATCGGCTCTGGATTCGGAACATCGTTCCGTTCGGGAAATGCCGCCGGACAGCAACATTATCTCGATTACTTCTATCCCGGCGCGCTGATCATGATCGTCCTCTTCACTTCGATTTTCACCATGATGTCGGTCATCGAAGATCGAAAAGAAGGCTTTCTGCTCTCGGTCATGGTCGCTCCTGTGCCGAGGTCTGCCGTGGTGCTTGGCAAAGTTCTCGGCGGCACGACCCTCTCAACCATCCAGGGCATGATCTTTCTTGTGTTCGCCCCATTTGTGGGCGTGCACATTGGCATTGCTCAAATTCT
>JAFAGX010000664.1 GCA_019237515.1 Acidobacteriaceae bacterium | reverse complement strand
AGGCGCATCCAGGTGGGTTCCGAAGTGCTCGGGCAAGGAAATTTCGCGGGCCAGGTAGCCATCCCTATTGATGGTGGCGACAGTCTTTGCTTGGTAAACGGGCTTCTCGGAAACTTCGTACGTCGGAGTTTGGACGCCGAGTGTATGGGTCAAATCGATAACCGAATGAAAGCTCAATGCACGAGGAGATTGCTCATGGCGCTGCGCGAACAACAACAGAGCCAACGCCAAGGCACAACCCACAATAAACGTCTTAATCCTCATAAGCCTACAAACAATGAGATGCCCCGCGATGGGGCAAGGTTCTTCAATTTTCAGGGGTTCCAGCGTTGCATACAAGATTCTTGTGGGGAGGTAGCGTTACGATGGTTTAGCTGACAGTTCCCACCAGCAAGATGGGCGAGGTTGGTTGGTCCGAGCCCGACTCGTTCTCGATCGTGATCGCAAACGCTTTCGCGGTTACGCCTTCCGGAAGTTTCTCACCCAAGATGATTCCATTTCCGTGCTCGTCCGGCTTGAATAAGCCGGCAGGTATCGGGGCGCCGGCAGTGGGGATAATCCACAGTTCATAAGCTTTTCCCGCTGACACCGGGAGGAAATTCGTGGCCATGAACATCAATTGCTTTTGCGAAGGACTAAAAATGGCCGTTCCGGTCGGACGACGGGGCGAATTCTGCGGATTGAGGGACACGTGGACAGCGTCGGGCGCGGAAAGTAGGCGCACTTCCTCGTTAAGGCGATCGAGTTGATCACCTAAATCCCGGTTATGAGTTTGAAGGATGGCAACCTGATATTGCAGATCCGATCTGTTAAGTAGTAATGCAGCGGTGAAGGCGAGAAGGCCCAGCGCGGCAAACGCCGGAACCAGCGTTGGCCATAGTCTGCGCCGGCGTGTTTGCGCAACCTGCGGCTTTCTTCGGGGTTCAGATGCGATGGCGCGCATCAGCCGCTCCTTGCTGCGGGCGGGAGGCTGCGGCCCGCTGCTGGAAAGAGCCAGCAGACCAAGATCGCCACGCAGCATCTGCAGGTCTCGCCGGCACGCAACGCAAGCTGCGACATGCTCTTCGAAATCTTTTTTCTCCGAGCCGGTCAACTCGTCGAGTGCGTAGAGCGCAAGATCATCAGCGAATTGTTCGTGCGTCTTCATCCTGCCAATCTCGCCCGAAGCTGCTGCAGGCCTGCTCGAATTCTGGTCTTCACTGTTCCCAACGGCTGGCCCGTTTTTACAGCAATGTCATTGTGGGTCAGCCCCTGAAAGAAAGCCAGTTCCAAAAGGTTGCGGTAATCCGGATTCATTTCTGCAAGCACCTGGCGCACCTTTTGGACCACCAGGCTTTGCTCGGTCTCCTCTGCGAAGTCCCGCGCACAGGCAATAACGCACTCTTCAATGTCGGTCTCCGGTCGACGCTGGCGCAAGCGGTCGATCGCGCGGTGTCGCGAGATCACCGCCAGCCACGCTGCCATGCTGCCACGACTCGCATCGAATGCGTCCGGATTACGCCAAAGCTGCAAAAACACATCCTGCAGCAGGTCTTCGGCAGCTTCGGCATTTTGCAAAATACGCAAGGCAACCGCATACACCACGTTCGCATAACGGTCGTAGAGTTCCGACATGGCAGCCTCATCGCCGCCCCGGATGCGGGTCACCAGCGTCATATCGTCAGCAATAGCCGGACCGCCTTTGCTCGGCTCCATAAAGAGTACGTTCTGAAGGTGAGCAGCAGATTGCTGCGTCCTCGCATTCTACAGATTCTCTCGGCGGAGATTTCCATTTTGTTGCAATCCGGATTCTGCTTTCAGCCGTAATCCAAACAACAAGAGCAAGACCGGAGCGGACCGATTCGAGAAACGGTAGTTTCGCAAGCTTGTCTTGCCACACTGACTAATTTGAGAGGAACAACTATGAAAAAGCAGCTTTTAGCAGAGATGTTGATGGCTTTCGCGATACTGGGGGGCTTCACGCCTTCGGTAGCGGCTCAAAGAGAGCAAGAAGAGGTCATGTCGGCGATCGGTGGATTGAAGGGCGACATCGTCGGGAGGTAGATGATCCAGCGTGGTGGTAGACTGCCCCGCGGCAGTGCTTGGCTATCGCGGCTCCTTTTGTTTGCTCTATGCCGGCTCGGTTAAACTTGGACGGGAGAAAACCTATGACACGGCACAGGAGTTCGTTTCATCTCACGTTGATATTAGGGATGAGCATTTTCGGGTTTTCGGCGATCGCGCAAACGGCGTCGACTGCGCCAGCTTCGAAGCATTCCTACCAATTCGATGTGCCGGGAACCAAGCAGTGGGTGGATACCAATATTGACCTGCGCGGCGGCGCAAAATTACGATTTACCGCAACGGGGCAGATAACGATACCGGCTGACACCTCATCATTCGCGGGAAAGGCAAGAACGTCGGGAACCTTCGGACCTAACGGAATTCCGCGCAACTTCGCGGATCTCATTCATCAGTATGCCGTGACGGATGCAGGCCACGGCGCGCTGGTCGGGCGGATCGGTTCTGCTGATTATTCGCAACCATTCTTAATTGGGGAGAACAAAGAATACGATGCGCCGATCGCGGGCCGGCTGTTTCTTGGCCTGAACGAAAGCCAGAGCGATGCTTCTGTCGCCCAGGGAAGTTTTCATGTCACGGTCGATATTTTGGCTGAAGGTTCGGGGGAAGCCGGTAATGTGGGTGGGCCGGCAGAGACCAAGATTTCAGGAATTACGCCGGATCTGTTGAACAAGATTCCGCGGCGCGTGACTGACCCGAACGGGCACCCGGGAGACATGGTGAATGTCCTGATTGTTGGTACGCAAGATCAGGTGGTGAAGGCCTTCACGAGCGCGGGGTGGGTCCAGGTTGATAAGACTGTGCGCAACACTGCCCTTAATGCGGCGCTCGAATCGTTTGAGAAGAAGGATTATCTGACGATGCCGATGAGCATTCTTTACCTTTTCGATCGGCCGCAGGATTACGGGTTCGCGCATGCTGAACCGGTGAAGGTTGCGATGTCACGCAATCATTTGCGCGTCTGGAAATCGCCGTACGAAGTCGATGGAAGGCCGCTGTGGTGTGTGGCCGCTACTCATGATATTGGGTTTGAGCGCGATCAACGCAATAATGGCGTAACTCATAAAATCGATCCTGCGATTGACGGCGAGCGCGAATACGTCGACGGCACGCTCTCGTCAACAGGTCTAGTCACGCAGCGCGATCATGTCACCCCACCTGATGCGCTAACCACCGCGAAAACGGCCACGGGGGGAGAGTTTCACTCCGATGGACGAATCGTCGTTCTGGTATTGAAAAATGCGAGCACCGGGAGTTAGTTCGCCGCGCCGAGGTATTTAAGAAGGCACACCGACTGCGGTTCCGCAGGTGCTTACTGTGACATAATAATGCGATTTTTGGAGTGGATGATGCTCCCTCATTCGCGAAGGCTGTGGTGTGTTGCCCTGCTGTGCCTGTCATCGGCAGCGACTGTGGCGCAAGTGCCCGCGGTCGAACAGATCGCCGTCAACCAGAACCGATCGGCTGCCGGGAAACTACAGAACGGAATTCTCACCGTACATCTGGAGATTCAACGCGGTGCTTGGCGGCCCGAAGCCGAAGATGGCCCGCAACTGTTCGTTCAGGCTTTCGGCGAAAAAGGACAGCCAGCGCAGATCCCGGGTCCCATGCTCCGGGTGCCGGCAGGCACGGTCGTTCATGCGACAGTCACCAACACGCTGAAAAAGAAAGCTACTGTTTATGGCCTGAACACGCGGCCGGGTGATAAGAGTGCCGGAGTCGAGGTGGCCGCCGGCGAGAGCCGTGAGTTCAATTTTCCAGCCGGCGCGCCAGGAACCTATTTCTACTGGGCGCGAACGGTTACCGATCCTCCGGATCTCCCTGTCTTGGCTGATGCACAGCTGAATGGCGCTTTCATCGTTGATTCTCCTGGCGAGGTGGCGAACGATCGTGTGTTTCTCCTGAACCTCATGTTTGTGGATGCGGATGCGCTTCACGGTGACGAGGAAGTCGTCAGCATTAACGGAAAATCTTTTCCGTACACTGAACCGCTCGAGTACCGGCAGGGCGAGACCATTCGCTGGCGCGTCATCAATGCCGGCTTCTTTGAGCATCCGATGCACCTGCACGGAGCTTTCTACAAAGTGCTCACCTTGGGAGATTCTGAATCCGAAACCGCGTTTGCCGAGCCTGAGCGCAGGCTAGTCGTAACGCAAGACTTATTGGGTGGCCACACGATGATGATGGAATGGAAGCCGGAGCACATCGGGCGGTGGCTGTTCCATTGTCATTTTCAAGGTCACATGTCCATTGAAGAACGGGTTCCAGTGATTACGGAAACCCAAGCGCCACATTACACGACGGCTGCAACTGCAAGCCATGAGCAGCACGGTTCCATGACAACGATGAATGAAATGGCGGGTCTGGTAATGAGCATTACGGTACAACCGGCAAAGGCTAACCAGCTGCCAGCGGCTGAATCGGCTGCGACACGCAAAATTGATCTGGTTGTCGAGCCCACCGCAACGGCCGGAAAAACTCCAACATTTTCGTGCTCCGTACGCGAAGGCAAAAAGATCGTCGCCTCCGCAGAAAAGGTGATGGGCCCGCCAATCGTGCTTACGCGCGGGGAGCCGACTGAGATTACAGTTACCAATCATCTTGCCGAGGCAACCACGATTCACTGGCATGGGCTGGAACTGGAATCGTATTATGACGGTGTGATCGGAGGTGGAACA
>JAFAGX010000564.1 GCA_019237515.1 Acidobacteriaceae bacterium | reverse complement strand
CTGAATTCCTTGCTGGCGTAGGCAGCTTTGGCGAGATTCTGTTTGGCCAGCTCGCGCAGACCAATCTTGCCGTAAACGGTCATGAAGATATTGACCATCAACGCGACGAGCGCCTGATTGGTGCAGATGTTGGAGGTGGCTTTTTCGCGCCGGATATGCTGCTCACGGGTCGCTAGAGTTAAGACAAATCCACGCTTACCATTGCGGTCAGTGGTTTGACCCACGAGGCGCCCGGGCATCTGCCGAACATATTGTTCTCGCGTGGCAATCACGCCGCAATACGGACCACCGAAACCGAGCGGAACTCCGAATGACTGCGCTTCCATGGCAACGATGTCGGCCTGGCGCGGCGGCTCGACAATGCCGAGAGAAACGGCTTCGGCGATTGACACCACCAACATGGCACCGTGTTTGTGGGCTATGTCGGCGACGGCAGCGCAATCTTCGATGGTGCCGAAAAAATTGGGCGACTGGATCAGCACGCATGCAGTCTGGGAAGTGACCACCTGCTGCAGTTGTTTGAGATCGACTCGTCCGTCATCACCAAACCCAACGGTGCTCAGTGCCAGGCCCTGATGCTGAGCATAGGTGGAAAGCACTTCCTGATATTCGGGGTGCACGCTGCAGGCAATCACAACGGAATGTCTGCCAGTCAGGCGAACTGCCATCATGACGGCCTCAGTTGCCGCCGTCGATCCGTCATACATGCTGGCGTTGGCTACTTCCATCCCGGTGAGTTCCGCAATCATGGTCTGGAACTCGAAGATCGACTGGAGCGTGCCTTGCGAAACCTCCGCCTGATATGGCGTGTAAGCGGTGAGAAACTCGCCACGAGAGATTAAGGCGTCGATGATGACGGGGCGATAATGAAGATACGCGCCAGCACCCAGGAAGCTGGTGTAGGCGTCCCCGTTTTCGCGCGAGCGCTCGCGAAACCAGTCGACGATCTCCGATTCCGCCATTTGGCGCGGAATGCGAAGGTCTCGATTAAGGCGGTACTCGGCGGGAATGGGTTTAAACAGGTCACCGATCGAACGCGCCCCGATCGCTTTCAGGATCGCTTCTCGATCAGCAGGAGATTTGGGAAGATAGCGCATGAGTTGAAATTATTTGATGAGCTGAGGAGCAACTAAGATTGTCGATTGACAAGTGCCGAGTGCCAATTCGTGAAGAACGGAATTCAGTCGGCAATTGCCAATCGGCAATCGCAAATCTTTAGTGTCCTCCTTCCTCCGCGACGAATTTCTCATAATCGCCGGCGGAAAGCAGTGACTTCAGCTCATCTGCATTTTTTACGTCGATCTTCAACATCCAGGCGCCGTGGGCGTCTTTGTTGATGTTCTCCGGAGATTTTGCGAGCTCATCGTTGACGGCGGTTACGGTGCCAGAAACCGGCGCGTACAAGTCGGAAACCGCCTTCACCGATTCAACGCTGCCGAACGATTTTCCCGCAGTGATTTCTGAACCGACCTTGGGAAGATCGACGAAAACAATATCGCCGAGGGACTCCTGCGCATAATTCGTGATGCCGATGGTTGCGCTTTTGCCATCAGGCTTAACCCACTCGTGCGACTTGGCGTATTTGAAATCGCCGGGATATGACATGGCTGCTTGCTCCTGGCTACTTCTTTGGGCGCTTATAAAAAGGAGTGGGGACGACTTGCGCCTTCACTCCCCGGCTGCGAATCTCAACCTTAACAGATGACCCGATACTGCTGAATTCTGGCGGCGCGTACGCGAGGGCAATATTCTTCTTCAGGAATGGCGCGTAGGAGCCGCTCGTGACGTATCCGATTTCTTTGCCGGCGTCGTCCAGAACTTTGTAGCCGTCGCGGGCGATGCCACGATCGACCATCTCCAGACCGATCAAGGTTCTTTTGAGATCGGCGGCTTTGGCCTTATCGAGCGCTTCGCGGCCAATGAACTCGGATTTTTCCATTTTGCAGAAACGGCCGAGCCCAGCCTCCCAGACATTGATGGTATCGGAAATTTCGTGTCCGTAGAGGGGTAGCTTGCCCTCGAGTCGCAGAGTGTTGCGCGCGCCCAAGCCGCAAGGGAGGACGCCAAATTCTTTGCCAGCGTCCAGAACTCTATTCCACACCATGGCGCTGGTGGTCTCGTCGGCAGGGATGTAGATTTCGAAACCGTCTTCGGCGGTGTAGCCGGTGCGGGCGATCAGAATATCTTTCAAACCGCAGACCCTTCCTCGCGTGACCCAATAGAATCTCACGCTTGAGAGGTCCGCATCCGCGAGCTTCTGCAGAAGATCGACCCCTTTCGGTCCCTGGATCGCGATCTGGGTGAAATCATCGGAAAGGTTCTCCACCTTGCAATCAAACTGGCGAGTGTTGTCCCGGACCCAGTTGAAATCTTTCTCGCGAGTGCCCGCATTAATGACCAGCAAGTATTCATCTTCCCCTAGTCGATGAACAATCACGTCATCAACGAACGTACCTTGGGGATAAAGCAGGGCCGAGTACTGAGCTTGGTCGATTGCCAGACGCGAGGCATCGTTCATGGAGATGTGCTGAACGGCGGCGAGTGCCTGGTGCCCTTGCAAGCGAATGTCACCCATATGGGAGACGTCGAAGATACCGACTCCGGTTCGGACCGCATTGTGTTCGGCGATGATTCCACCGGCTGAAGGGTATTCGACGGGCATTTCCCAGCCGTTGAAATCCACCATTTTGGCGCCCATCCGGCGATGGACCGCGTTCAGGGCTGTTTTGCGGAGAGTCGGAGTGGTGGTTTCAACCGCGGACAATTCATCCTCGAGCAAGCAGTACGTCGGCAGCAGATAGCAGAACCTATTACCGTAGCATGTGGAGCGGAAGAGCAGCAAGGAAGAGGGCTGGTAGCTTGCCGGGCGTTACCGACGGAACTTTCCCTCACATGAGAAGGCCATTAGAGTGGGGGCATGCCTGTCAAGACCAAGACCCGAACCCACTGCGCGCAATGCGAACAGGTTGAAAATCATTGCGAGTGTGAGAAGTACTGCGTACTCTGCCAATCGCAAATCGATGTCCGATTGTGCACCGATGGCCTGTATTACTGCGAGCCCTGCCGCGAAGCCTGCGACTACAAGGTCTCGGATTCGGAAAGAGCTCTCTAAACCCGTGCCAGCAAAAACGCAATACCAGCCGCGAACAACGTGCTAAGAAAATTTACCCAGTTATTATTCAGCAATTTTCTGCGTTCCAAAAGCGCGCCGAGATAGCTGTCGATGATCATGCCGACGATGCCGGCGAGTGCTGCGATTGGGGCTTCTCTGCTAGGAATCAGACGCGCCAGGCTGGAAGCGCTGCTGACGACGATTGCCGCAACGATACCGCCCGCCGTTCCAATTCCGCTGATACCGCCATCAGTCCCAACGGGCACAGTTTCCCAGGTAGTGATCAGGCGAACATAACCGGTCTGCGACTGCCCAAGCTCACTGGAGACTGTGTCGGCAGCAGCCTCGCAAAGGGCAGCCGCCATGGCGACCAGAAAAGCGGCTTTGCCGGTGAAGGCGGCAAAGGCAGCACAAGCACTTGCGATTGCTAAATTTGCCAGTACCTGAGAGGCGTTTCGGCCTTCGCGACTTTCAGCTGTACCGAGTTTTTGTTTGCGCCAGTAGCCAAACCGTGTGGCTAACCAGGTAAGCACAAAAACCACAATGAGCACCGCGAAAGCGCCTCGCCCGGCACCGGCGTACAGGATGAAGCAGACAACCGCGCCTGCCACACTGCCGGAAAAGCTGACACCCCGCACCAAACGAGCGAGAAGCGCGAAGATGACCGTAACGGCAGCGGCAGTCCACATTCGTGGAAGGAAAGATTCGACGACGGCCGATGGATGAATTGGCATTTACGCGAAGTTGGAAACTAACCACAAGATGTGGGGCGCTATGACCTTATGCCACACTGAATAGTCATTCCAGTTTCGGTTACCGCCGCAACCTTTGTGCATCAAAGACTTGGATGTAGTTTAAACTCTCGGTCGCGACGTGGCTCTGACGTCGCAACAAAAGGGTGAACTATGGCGGCCTCCGTTTGGTCTGGATATCTTACCTTCGGCCTCATCTCCATGCCGGTGCGTTTGTTTTCCGGTGCGCGCAGTTCGGGCATTTCCTTCCACATGCTGCATCGCGATGATCTGCAGCGGGTCAAGCAGCAGCTGTACTGCCCGGCAGACAATCGCGTGATCGAGCGCAGCGAGGTGGTGAAGGGATACGAGTACCGGAAAGATGAGTACGTCGTGGTCGAGCCGGAGGAAATCAAGAAGATCGAGCCGAAAACCGCAAAGACCATGGAGATCCTGGAGTTCGTAAAGGCGAATGACGTCGATCCCGTGTATTTTGAATCCTCGTACTACATGCTGCCCGAAGAAGCCGGGCGCCGGCCTTACGCACTGCTGACCAAGGCCCTCGAAGAAACCGAGTATTACGCAATTGCCAAGCTCACCATGCATAACCGCGAGTACACGGTGTTCATCCGTCCGCATGATGGAGGGATGATGCTGCACACCATGTACTACGCTGATGAAGTCCGCGAAGTGGAAGGTTTTGGTGCGCCCGACGTTGAGCTTAAAGAGGCCGAGGTCAAGGTGGCTCACCAGCTGATTGAAGCGTTGGCGGCGGATTGGGAACCAGAAAAATTCCACGATAACTTTCAAGACAATCTCAAGAACCTGATCCAAACTAAGCTCGAAGGCGGCAAGATTGCGGAAGTCGAAAAGCCCAAAAAACTGGCGCCCGTGGTCGATCTCATGTCAGCTTTGAAGCAGAGCCTGGCAGAAATGGAAGGCAAGAAAAAGCCTGCCGCCGCTACCCGAGAAGCTGCTTCTGGCAAGCGCTCGCGAGGCAGAGCGTAAAAGCGGAGTCAGCGCTCAGCCCAGCAGCGGTGTCGGTACGATAAAGTAAGTATTTGCCGACGCTCATGACCTTCTCTGGTTTTATTCGCGCAGCGTTTCCCGTCTTTGCCTTGATCGTTGTCGCAGTTACGGTTGCCCAGCTTCAACCGTCCCCTGCGCCGGTTCCCAAATTTGTGGACGTTGCCAAGCAGGTCGGGTTAACGGTTCCCCACATCTCTTCCGCCGAGAAACGCTACATCGTGGAATCCATGAGCGGGGGCGCCGGGCTTATCGACTGCGATAACGATGGAAAACTCGACATCATCACGGTGAATGGATCGAGCGTGGAGCACTACAAACAAGGCGGCGATCCCATGATCACACTGTATCACCAGGAGGATGGCTTCAAATTTCGAGACATCACAAAATCCGCTGGGTTAACGCGCAAAGGTTGGGGCATGGGGATCGCGGTCGCGGATTATGACAATGATGGGCTACCCGATATTTATGTAACCGGGTATGGCGGCAACGCTCTCTATCACAATCTGGGGAATTGCAAGTTCGAAGATGTAACCGAAAAGGCGGGAGTGGCAGGGGGAGGCTTCAGCACAGGGGCGGCTTGGGCGGACTACGATCGAGATGGG
The DNA here is from genome assembly GCA_019237515.1 of Acidobacteriaceae bacterium. Next base: position 3,462 of record JAFAGX010000564.1, on the reverse strand, counting down.
CATGTGGACCTTTTCGTGTCGCGATACGTTCACTTCGACATCAATAATCTCCCGAATTTCGGCAAGAACGAGAAAAACTGCAGCTTCAAAGGCATTGCCGTGCAGTGCGGGCCTTGGGGCATGTTGGGAGAATCCGATCTGCTGTTTCACAACCGGGGCGATGGAACTTTTGAGGAGGTCTCCAAAAAAGCGGGCGTTGACGATCCAGACAAGTATTACGGTCTAGGAGTTGTTTGGGGTGACTATGACGACGATGGGTGGCCTGATCTCTACGTCGCCAACGATTCTGGCCCGAACTATCTCTATCACAACAAGCACAACGGAACGTTTGAAGACGTCGGCATGCTTTCTGGCGTTGCGCTGAGTGCCGACGGCTTGGAGCAAGGCTCGATGGGGGTGGACTGGGGTGACTACCTGCACGACGGACGCTTCTCGCTGTTTGTCACGAACTTCACCGAGCAGCCGGACACGTTGTATCGAAACTTAGGCGTGCAGGGCTTCTCGGACGTGAGTTATGCAGCGAAACTTGCACGCCCTACGTATGAGTGGGTGGGCTGGGGAACCGGTTTTGTCGACATCGATAATTACGGGTGGCGGGACCTGTTCATTGCCAATGGTCACGTGTATCCGCAGATGGATCAGGTTCGCGGTGCTCCGCCTTATCGGCAGCCGCTGCAGCTATTTCGAAACCAGCACGACGGGACTTTTGAAGATATCTCTGATGTTCTGGCCAGCATACCCGCCGCATCCCGGCGAGGCGCAGCATTTGGCGACATCAACAACGACGGCAAGATAGATGTGGTTCTCATCAATGTTGGCGAGCCTCCGAGCCTGCTGCTGAACGAGACCCCGACAAAAAACCATCGAACGTTGTTCAGACTTGTAGGCACGAAAAGTAACAAATCAGCCATAGGCGCGCGCGTGACAGTCAAAGCGGGGAAGTTATTCCAGGTTGCGGAAGTGCGAGCGGGAGGAAGTTACATTTCGCAGAACGACCCGCGGCTGCATTTCGGTCTGCATAGCGCAACGAGCATGGATGAGGTGGACATTCGATGGCCAAGCGGGCAAACCGAGCAGTTGCACGGCTTACCAGCAGATTTCATTTATACCGTCGTGGAAGGCAAAGGCGTGCAGCAAAAGACGGCGCTACCTTCGCCGTAGCGGTGCCGTTTCGGCGGCGCTGTCATTCAGGTTCGCGCGTGAGTTGCGGATCAGGCACGGGACCTGACTCCAGTTCCTCGTGCCTCTTCTCACGAGCAGCATTGGAGTTCGCAGTGAATTTCTGCATTTCCAGCTTGGCTTCCTGCGTTCGCCCGAGCCGCTGAAGGATTTGGCCGCGGAGATAGTGAACACTTGCACTGTCCGGGCTTAGTTTTTCCGTCGCGTCAATCTCATTCAACGCCGATGTCAATTGCCCTTCGCGCAGGTACACTCGACCCAGTTGGAAATGAGAGCTGGACATTTGAGGATCGAGTCGTAACGCCTTGCGGAACATCTTCTCGGCCTGCTGGTCCTGTTGCTGCAAATAGGCAATCAGGCCGAGCTGATCATAGTTGTAAGCCACGTCAGGTTCGAGAGCCGCGTCTGCGAGAAATTCATTCTTCGCGCGGTCTAGATCCTGTTTGCTGAGATACGCCATTCCGAGATTGAAGTGTACAAAGGGAAGTTTTGGGTAGGCCTCTGCGGCGATTTGGAGTTCCTTGATGGCATCATCGTATTCCTGTCGATTGAGATGCGCCTTGCCCATGAGCAGATGAAATTCAGGAGAATTTCCGCCGGTTGCCATCAACTTGCCTAAGGCGCGCTGTTCCAGATCTGTGCGGCCGGCGTTCCCTGCCGCAATACCCAGCACATAGAGATAGTTCAATTGCGCGGAAGCTCTCGGCCAAAGCGGCTCAAGAGTATTGGCGGCCTCAACATAATTGCGGTTGAAAAAGTAGCAAAGCCCAAGAAGATAACGAGCCTGGAAAGAGTCGGGCGCATCACGCACGACTGACTCGAACGGTGGAACCGCGTGGCGAAAGTCATTTTGGCGATAATAAACGAGCCCGACATTCAGCCGGATGCCAGCAAGTTGCGGCGCCAGACTCTCGGCCTTCTTTAACATCAGCAAAGCCTGAGACCATTGCTTGCGACGCATGTAGACAACTCCAAGGTTGGCATAAGCCCCGGCTACCTGCGGGTTGACGGCAATGACCTGGCGAAAATCTTGTTCGGCGGCATCGAGCTTACCGCTCTGCAATTCCGCTTGGCCGCGGTTAAAGAGTTGCTCAGGGTCGATGGCCTCGGATGACGAGCCCGAAGTTTGTGTCGCGCTATGTGCAGTTGCGCAAATGCCAGGACCCACGGCCAGAATGCAAGAAAAGATGAGGGTTCCGAAGCTTGACACTGCTTTAAGTCTCTGGTGTAGTGTCGGCCAGCAGCAGCACGATTGCAAGCGATGCGCGAGAATTCCAGCTTAAGAGGCACGATGGTTACGATCCGCGATGTTGCCAAGGAGAGCGGCTTCTCCTCGACAACGGTTTCCATCGTCCTCAACAATGCTCCGCTCGCGCGATACATTCCAGAGACCACTAAGAAACGAATCGAGCGGGCCGCTAAGAAACTGGGATACCGGCCGAATCTGTTTGCCAGGTCGTTGCGCAGCAAGCGCAGTCACACAGTTGGCGTGATGGTCTTTGACATGACCGACCCGTTCTGCACGCTGGTTTTGCGGGGAATCGAGAATGCGCTCTACCAAGCGTCATATCTTCCGATTCTGACCGATGTTCACAACGAGCGAAGCCGGTTTGAACGATATCTGGAGATGTTGCTCGACCGCAGGGCCGAAGCGCTCATCGTGCTGGCTAACTGGCTGTTCGTGAACGTGGACGTATTAGCAGACCTGGAGAAGAGCAGTGTACCGACAGTGATGATCGGACGGGAATTGGAGAATCCGTCGGTCAGCACGGTTATCGTGGACAATGAACTCGGCGCACATACGGCGGTTGAGCATCTTTATTCCCTCGGACACCGGAGAATCGCCTTCATCCGCGGACCGAAAGCGTTGGCGGACAGCGCACCACGCTGGAAAGGCATCCGTGCCTTTGCAAAAGCGAGCGATCTGGAACTGGACCCGAAACTGATCATGGATCTTCCCGAATCGAGTGAGCCGATTTCAAGTTTTGAAGCCGGATACAAGCTGACCGAGGACCTGCTGAAGCAGAAACGCCCGTTCACCGCTCTGATGGCATTCGATGACATGACGGCTTTCGGGGCGATAAGGGCGCTCGCGAAGCAAGGATTGCAGGTTCCGCAGGACTGTTCGATCATCGGCTTCGATGACGTTGCGGGTTCCAGCCTGTACACTCCCCCTCTCACTACCGTACGCCAACCGATGGAAGCCATGGGAGCCATGGCGGTCAGCATCGCGCTGGAAGGCATTAACGCCGTGCTGGAAAAGCGTGACGTGGCGGCAGTCCA
>JAFAGX010000561.1 GCA_019237515.1 Acidobacteriaceae bacterium | reverse complement strand
TTCTCGCTGGCGCTCGGATATGCCTGGTGTTTCTTCGATGAAGACCGACTCTGCTGGCATGACCGAATCACGCGGACTTACATGGCGCCCAAACCTCCGGCATAGCGGCATAAAAACTGCCGCAGACGCCTCATCTGCCGCCCTCTGCTAACATCAATTCGTGACCACAAGCATTTCTGTTCGAGTGCGCTTTGCGCCCTCCCCGACTGGACATCTTCACGTAGGAAACGCGCGTACTGCATTGTTCAATTGGCTGTTCGCGCGCCAGAGGCGCGGCACAATGGTGCTGCGGATCGAGGACACCGATGTGGAGCGCAGCGAAGCCCGCTTCGAAGATCAGCTCATCAGCGACTTGAAATGGCTAGGGCTCGATTGGGACGAAGGCCCGGATATCGGCGGGCCCTACATGCCTTATCGGCAATCCGACCGCCTGGAAGTCTATCGCGAACATGCCGAGAGGCTGCTGAGTGAGGGCAAAGCTTATTTGTGCTTCTGCTCGGAAGATGATCTGCAGAAAGAGCGTGAACGGGCGCTTGCCGAAGGTGGTCAACCCATCTATTCGGGCAAATGCCGCAACCTTGATTCCTCCGAAGCCAACCGGCGCCGAGAGTCCGGGGAGCTATGCGCCATTCGGCTGAAAATTCCAGAACATCCCATTCGTTTTCACGACATCGTTCACGGCGACGTGGAGTTTTCGAATGAGGTCGTAAGTGACCCTATCATTCTGCGTTCCAACGGGATGCCCGTTTACAACTATGTGGTAGTGATCGATGACGCTCTGATGAAGATTACGCACGTGATCCGGGGGGATGATCATCTTTCCAACACTCCGAAACAGGTGGCACTCTATGAAGCGTTAGGATGGCCGGTACCCGAGTTCGCGCATTTATCGACGATTCTGGGCAGCGATCGCGAACGGCTTTCAAAGCGCCACGGAGCCACTTCGATTGCAAACTTCCGCGATATGGGCGTGCTGCCGGAGGCGCTGGCAAACTATCTGGCATTACTCGGGTGGGCGCCAAGTGGTGGAACACGCGAGATTTTTACGCTAGACGAACTAGTGAAAGAATTCTCTCTGGAGCGCGTCACGCCATCCGCTGCGGTCTTTGACATGGAGAAGCTGTACTGGCTGAATCGGCAGTACATCAAGCGGGCTTCGCCAGAACGAATCGATCGGCTTGCCCTGCCCTATTACACGCAAAGCGTCACGCAACACTTGGCCCGTACATCAGCGTTCAGCTCAACCGAAGGAGCTTCGGTTTGGATGCCGTCCCAGGAGATGATCGATTGGATGGGGAAGGTCACGCAGCTTTTTGTGCCATATGTGGATCGCCTCGATCAACTGCCAGAACGGGCGTCGTCGCTTTTTGAGTATGACGCGAAAGCTGCACTCGATTCTCCGGATAACGCCGAGGTGCTGGCGTGGCCACAAACCAAAGCCGTCTTGACCAGATTTTTTGTGAAGGTTCTGGAAGATGAGTCCGCGAAGGCTGGGCAAATGTCAGCCGAACAGTTTAAAAAAATCATCAATGAGGTGAAGGCAGAAACAGGCGCCAAGGGAAAAGAATTATTTCACCCGATTCGAATCGTGATCACGGGATCTCATTCGGGGCCAGACTTCGACCGGCTGGTTCCGATCATCGAGGAAGGCAGCCACCTAAGCTTGCCGAAGCACGTGCTCGGCGTACATGACCGGGTTGAAAGCTTCGCCAAAGCATATCAACAGCATTAGACCGGCAGTGTGGTCCGTAAATAGATCCGCCGGGATAAGCAAGCCAGGGCCTAACAGCTACTTACTGACATCGCCGTGGTCGTGGTGCTGCATGCCGCAGTGACCGGCATCCGAACCGCCGCAGCAAGCCATGGCGGTCTGCTCGGCTTTGTTCGCCTTCGTGCAGCAGCCTTTCTCATTGTTTGCCCAGCAGCAACCACCGGCAGCAGCATCGTCTGATTTTGCCGCATCTTTTTTGCAGGCCATCGGTTTGTTGCTGTCATTGTCGTGGCCAGAGCAGCACGACTGGCTCCCATCCTTTGCGGCCGGATCATGATGGCAGCATGATTTCCCGTCTTTGTTCTCCGCCATCGCTTTGCAGCAGGAGGGGGAGCTTGCATTGGCTTGAGTTGGCGCTCCGGACTTGTTCGGGGTGGTTTGGTCGTTGTTTTGCGCCCAGCAGAACAATGCCGAAAGAAGAACCATTGCGAAGATTTTCGTTTTCATGATGGCCTCGTGACTCGGGTTTACAAAAGAGGAGTCTTTCAGGATTGAGCACAGGCCTCCGTGACTCGTATCACTTTACGGTGTGACGCTAAGCCTGGAGGATTGCCTGCAACGATTCCCGCAGATTCGGCCGTTGAAATTTGTAGGCGCCGGCAACAAGCTTTGCGGGCTCTACTCGCTGGCTGGCAAGAAGGAGTTCGTCGGCCATTTCCCCGAATGCAAGCCTCGCCGCAAACGCCGGCATAGGAAAAATTGCCGGTCGTGAAAGCACCGCGCTGAGTGTCTTCGTAAATTCGGCGTTCGTTACCGGATTCGGCGAGACCACGTTCACAGCTCCGGAGACCGAGCCGTTATTCAAGACATGCAGAATCGCCCCAACCACATCCCGAAGATCGACCCAGCTCCACCATTGCCGGCCGTTTCCCATGTTGCCGCCGAGGCCGAAACGAAACGGCGGTAGCATTTTCGCCAATGCTCCACCGGCCGAGCTCAGCACAACTCCAAAGCGGAGCTGCGCGGTTCGGACACCCGCTTCGGCAGCAACGCGTGTCGCGTTTTCCCATTCACGGCAAACCTCAGGTAAAAACCCAGTTCCTGACGAACTGCTTTCCGTTAAAAGCTCATCTCCGCGGTCGCCGTAATATCCGATCGCTGACGCGGAAATGAATACTTGCGGCCGCTGGACGGCTCGGGACAAAGTTTCCGCCAGGTTTTTCGTTCCAAGGATCCGGCTGTCTCGGATGCTGGCTTTCTTCGCCGCGGTCCAGCGGCCCACGATACTTTCACCAGCGAGGTGAACCACTGCACTGAATCCAGAGACGGCATCCGCCGGTATGGGTCGGGCAGGATCCCACACAATTTGATTTGAAGTTGATGACGGTTTTCGAGTGAGCCGCGTGACTTGGTAACCATTCGCCTCCAGGGCTTTGCCGCATGCAGAACCAATCAGCCCCGCGGAACCAGTAAGCAGAACTTTGCCTCGCATAATGTTCACCGCACCTCAATTTAGCAGCTTGCCACAGGCTTGCCCAAGTCTGGTTCTGACCGACTGGCCGGGCGGTATAATCAGGCAAGAACACTGCCCCGCCACGAGTCCCGGCAGTTGTCCCAAGCTATAATCCATCATGGCGACGTTGCGCGAACAGATTGCGACCACCGCACTCACGGTGACCAAGTTTCGTGAGCTGTTGCGCATCATGCGGGTCAATCGCCCTACCGATAACCTGGAACTGATCCAGAAGGCCTACGAGTTTTCGCAAAAAAATCATAGCGGGCAGACCCGGGCGTCCGGTGAACCCTACCTAGTTCATCCCCTCAGCGTGGCTTTAGTGCTTGCCGAAATGAAAATGGATCCGGTGGCAATTGCAGCTGGCCTGCTGCATGACTCGGTCGAGGACACGTCAGTCACCATTGTCGACATTCGTAAGGAATTCGGCGAACAAGTGGCCCACATTGTGGAAGGTGTCACCAAGATCAGCCAGATTGATTTTGCGAGCCGGGAGCAACAGCAGGCTGAAAACCTGCGCAAGATGATGCTCGCGATGGTAGACGACATTCGCGTGATCCTGATCAAGCTGGCGGACCGTCTCCACAATATGCGCACACTTGAGCATTTGCCCATCGACCGCCAGCAGAAGATCGCGCAAGAGACATTGGAGATTTACGGGCCTATCGCCCATCGCCTAGGTATGGGAAAGATTCGCGGCGAACTTGAGGATTTGGGATTCCGCTATACCGACCCAATTACGTTCCAGCAGGTGCACGACGCCGTGGAGGCCCGCCGGAAAACCGGCGAACAGTTTCTGGCCCGCGTAGAGGAATTGTTGAGAGATAAGCTGAAGGAGTCGGGTATTACCGCACGCGTTGAAAGCCGGATCAAGCGTTTGTACAGCATTCATCGCAAACTGGTTCGCCAGAAGATCAATGTTGAGCAGGTCTATGACTTGTACGCCATGCGGGTGATCACCCATTCAGTACAGGATTGTTATGCAGTGCTGGGGATTGTTCACAACATCTGGCGTCCGGTTCCTGGACGAATCAAGGATTTTATCGCCATGCCGCGGCCGAACTTTTACCAGTCGCTGCATACGTCAGTGATTACGGAGGACGGGACGCCTTTTGAGTTGCAGATCCGAACCGAAGAAATGCACCGAATGGCGGAAGAGGGCATTGCAGCACACTGGAAGTACAAGGATGGCCCGGTATCCGCGCAGGACGAGCAGCGCTTGGCGTGGTTGCGGCAGGTGGTTGAATGGCAGCGCGATGTTTCCGATCCAAATGAATTTTTGTCCACGCTCAAGATTGATCTATATCCCGAGGAGGTTTACACCTTCACTCCGAAGGGAAAAGTTGTGGTACTGCCACGCGACTCTACGCCGATTGATTTTGCTTATTCGGTCCACACCGAAGTCGGTCATAGCTGTGTGGGAGCCAAGGTCAACGGCCGGATGGTACCGCTGCGGCATCGTCTGCACAGTGGAGACATTGTCGAAATTCTGACGCAACCGGGACACAAGCCAAGCCGGGACTGGCTGGCAGTGGTCAAGTCATCGCGCGCGCGGAACAAAATCAAGCACTGGCTGAACATCCACCAGCGGGAACGGGCCATTGAGATCGGTCGCAAGCTGATTGAAAAAGAAGCGCGCAAATATCGAGTGGCGCTGAAGGAGATCAAAGACGAAGAGTTGCGCAAGATTGCTTCCGATTACGGACTGGGTCAGCCGGATGATCTGATGGCCGGCATCGGTTACGGCAAATATTCCGCACGGCAAATTCTGGGACGCTTAACGAGCGTGGCCGGTCAGCCGGTGGAGGAAGGCGAGGATAAGCCCAGCGGACTGGCTAGCGTAGTCCGTCGCGTTTTTGGTGGCGACCACCACAATGAAGCAATTCGAGTAAAGGGACAGGGTGATCTCCTGGTCTATCGCGCACGATGCTGCAACCCGATCCGCGGCGAATCAGTTGTCGGTTATGTCACTCGCGGAAAAGGCGTCGCCGTTCATGCGATTGACTGCCCGAATGTGGTGAATCTCCTCTACGAGCCTGAGCGGAAGATCGAGGTCGAATGGGCCCGGGACGACACCATTCCAAGTTCCTATCCCGTGAAAATCACCGTCTTCTGCGATGATCGGTTCGGCATGCTCAAGCAGATCACTTCTGTTATCAGTGACACCAAAACGAACATCCGCAATGTGGAAGCGCGAACCTACAATGGGCACGGCAATATCGACGTGATTCTGGATATTCTGGATTTAAAGCACCTGGAGAACATCATCAACGGCGTTCGTAAGATTCCGGGTGTGCATGATGTGCAGCGATTGCAGAAGATCTAGTAGCTAGCAGCTGGTAGCTAGGGAAATCGCTGACTACGGACTAGAGACTACTAACTACCAAGTTGGAGCTTTCATGCGCGAGGTAATTGCAACAAAAGATGCTCCGCAGGCGATTGGGCCGTATTCGCAGGCGATTCGGGCTAATGGACTGGTCTTCGTTTCCGGGCAGGTCGCAATCGATCCGGCGACCCAGCAAGTGATCAATGGCGACATCACCGCCCAGACAGATCGCGTCCTGAAGAATCTGGACGGCATCCTAAAAGCCGCTGGAACCAGCCTGGATAAAGTCGTGCGCTCAACGGTTTTTCTCAAGGATATGGGAGACTTTGCCGCTATGAACGAGGTTTACGCCCGCTATTTCACGGCACAGCCTCCGGCCAGGTCCACGGTTCAGGCTGCACGACTGCCGAAAGACGTCCTGGTCGAAATTGACGTGATCGCACTCGCGTAAACCAATGCGTCTGTCTCCGGGCAAAATTCATGCTCGCGGTACAATAGTCAAACAAGCAACGAAAATCGGGCTGAACCTGGGTTCTCAGAATCATGTTTGAAGTGACAGTAGAAGACTCGTTTGCCGCCGGACATTACCTGCGGAATTACAAGGGTAAGTGTGAGAACCCGCACGGGCATAACTATAAAGTACGGATCACATTGTGCGGCAAAGAACTGGACAAGGCAGGCCTGCTGCTGGATTTCAAAGACCTGCGGGAAGTGATGAAATTCGTGATCGAACGTCTGGATCATCAAATGATCAATGACATTGAACCTTTCACGAGCTTGAATCCCTCGGCGGAAAACCTGGCCAAGTACTTCTATGACGAAGCCAATACGCGATTGCAAGGTGGAACGCATGGCAGGGTACGAGTGAAGAACGTCACCATCTTCGAGACTGATACGACCACGGCCACCTATAGCGAATGACTGAAGGTCAGTTCTCAGGTTGGCAGTTCTCAGATGCAAGTCACCGAGATTTACAAATCGATTCAGGGCGAATCCACGCATGCCGGGCTTCCCTGCGTGTTCGTCAGGCTGACAGGATGCAACTTGCGGTGTTCCTGGTGTGACAGCGAATACACCTTCAGCGGCGGCCATAAGATGACCCTGGAGGAAGTTAGCGAAAAAGTGGAGCAACTCAGCCCCAGTGGCGGGTTGGTGGAGATCACCGGCGGAGAACCCATGCTGCAGGAACGTGATGTCGTGCCTCTAATGCAGCATCTGTTGGACGAGGGGTATACGGTCTTGCTGGAAACTAGCGGCGAGCGTCCTTTGGAGCGAGTCCCTAAAGGGGTGGTGAAGATTGTGGATGTGAAGTGCCCCAACTCTGGGGAGCCTGACACGTTTCGAGTGGAAAATCTCGAAACCCTGAATTCCGGCGATGAAGTAAAGTTTGTTCTTAGCGATCGGACCGACTATGAATTTGCGCGCGATTTCACAGCCCGACATCACTTGGCCGGCCGCGTGAATGCAGTGCTTTTTTCACCCGCATTCAGCAAGGATGCCGGCGCCGACCGGGACACATCGCATTGTTTGCTCGATCCGCGTGAACTGGCCGAATGGATGCTGGCGGATAATGTGCCCGCGCGGCTAAGCTTGCAAATTCACAAATTCATCTGGGACCCGGCGATGAAGGGAGTCTGAGAAATTTTGAATGTTGATTTTTGGTTTGTGATTGAAGCCAAGGGTGAGTCGACTCAACAATGAAAAATCAATACTCAAAATTGTCTAAGCGACATGCCTAGCGAGTTAGCAGGAGACCGTGCGGTTGTCCTACTCAGTGGTGGAATGGATTCCTGCGTGTGCGCCGCACTGGCAGCACGGGACTATAAGGCCAGCGCGGTTCACATCAGTTACGGCCAGAGGACCGAAGAACGCGAACGGCGCGCGTTCGAGGCAATCTGCGACAGGCTCAGCATCGGTCAACGGCTCACTGTCCGAAATGAGGCTTTGCGGGCCATCGGAGGGTCGGCCTTAACCGATGAGCGGATTCCTGTGCCGGAGTCCGATCTGGGGCACGGAATTCCGATCACATATGTGCCTTTTCGCAATGCGCATTTCTTATCTGTGGCCGTCAGTTGGGCGGAAGTTCTACACGCTGATAAGGTCTATATCGGTGCAGTAGAACAAGATAGCTCCGGGTATCCGGATTGTCGCCCGGAGTATTACCAGGCTTTCAATGAGGTAGTCCGGGCCGGCACGAAAGACGGCCGCATCCAGATCGTGACGCCCTTGATCGGTATGCGGAAGGCAGAGATTGTGACGCTCGGCCTTGAATTGGGTGCTCCGTTCGATTTAACTTGGTCTTGCTACAGCCGAGAAGACCGCGCCTGCGGAGTTTGTGACAGTTGTTTACTCCGGCAGCGAGCTTTTGAGGCGGCCGGGGTCGCGGACCCGATCCCTTACTTGGAAGCGGTTCAGAACGGCTGAAAGCTCGCGAATTTCAATCGTGCAGTCGCATCTCGATGCGGAGTCGAAAATGAGAAAACCTTTTGTCGTAGTCATCTTACTGAGTTTGATTTCTGTACTGTGTGTGGTACCGACGGTAGTGGCCCAAAATACCGGTACCGTAAAGGGCGTTTGCAAAGATATCGAGGGGAAGCCAATTGCGGACGCGCAAGTCGAATGGACAAACCAGGATAACGGCAGGAAATACGATCTTAAGACCAATAAAAAAGGGGAGTATTTTTCGCTTGGGATTACGCCGGGAAAATACACCGTGGCGCTGACAAAAGACGGAAAGGAACTTTACCACTTTACCGGCGTAAACGTATCGCTCGAGGAAACAAACCTCGATTTCGATATGAAGAAAGAACAGGCCGCACAAGCCCAGGGAGCGGGTCTGACGCCTGAGCAAATGAAACAGCGGCAAGAGCAAGAAGCCAAAATTTCGAAGGAAAATCTGACCATCAAATCGTTGAACGAGAAGCTAGCCGCCGCGAAGCAAGCCGCAGAGGCAGGCGATTTCAAGACCGCTGTCAGCACAATGACGGAGGCCACGCAAACCGATCCAAACCGGGATTTGCTCTGGGCTAAGCTCGGCGATTACACGCTTACTGCCGCATCGAAAGAGACCGATAGCGACGCGAAAAAGAAGGATTACACGGACGCAGTGACCGACTACCAGAAGGCCGTCGATCTGAGGCAGAAGGCGCTGGACGCAGAACCGGCCAAGAAAACCCCGGATGCAACCAAGGTTCTGGCCCAGTACTACAACAATCTTGGTCAAGCACAGTCCAAGTCAGGGCAGGTCGATGACGCCATCAAGTCCTACAACTCGGCTGCCGAGTTGGATCCTCCGGGGGCGGCGCAATATTACTTCAACGAGGGCGCTGTGATGACAAACAGCGGTAAGGTGGATGACGCAATCGCGGCCTTCGATAAGGCGATTGCCGCCGACCCGAACCGTGCGGATGCCTATTATTGGAAGGGCGTGAATATGATCGGCAAAGCCACGCTCAAGGGTGACAAGATGGTCGCGCCGGATGGTACGGCCGAAGCTTTCAACAAGTACCTGGAACTCCAACCTAACGGGCAATTTGCTGAACCTGCCAAGCAGATGCTGGCCAGCATCGGCGCGAACGTAGAAACCAGCTTCGGCAAACAGAAGGGAAAACCCATCAAAAAGTAAGCCCGGAATGATCGGTTTAAAAGGGAGCGGCTTCGGCCGCTCCTCTCTTTTTGCTCGATCAAACCGTTTCCCATATCGCCTCAAGGCTGGTTACCAAGGTTCACTCATGCGGCATTCGCCTTGGCTTCGCAGTTTCTCATTCAGATACAGTAAATAATGAAGAATTTCGCGCCATGCTGCCCGACACCGAATCTATAACGCTCGATAAATCGAGCAATGCCGGCACCTTCGACACAAATGCGTTGCTGGCAGCAATGTTGCGAGTGCACGATCAGGTCAGCGATCTGATCTTTTCTCCCGGACGCATCCCGCAGGTTCAAATTCATGGCGAACTAATCGCCATTCAGGGCTCCGCGGTTCGAGCGCTTACTGCGGACGACACGCGCCACATCGCCTCCGATCTGATCGGCGACAATAAGCACGCCATCTCGACTCTACGAGAACAGGGTTCCTGTGACGTTTCTTACGGCCTGCCAGGCGTGGCTCGGTTCCGTGTGAATATATTTATTCAGAGAGGCAGCTGTGCTGTGGTTATACGTGTAATTCCGACCGCGGTTCCAACTCTCACATCACTCGGTTTGCCTGCAAATCTGCAGAAACTTGCGAGCTTGCGTGATGGCGTTGTGTTGGTTACCGGTTCGCGTAATTCGGGGAAATCCTCAACTCTAGCGGCGCTGCTGGACTGCATTAACCAGGAGCGGGTTTGCCACATTATCACCATCGAGGATCCAATCGAATTTCTTCACAATCACAAGCGAGCGACGGTGCACCAACGGGAATTGCACAGCGACACCGGCAGCGTACCATTGGGACTGCGCGCGGCTATGAGGCAAGCGCCGGATGTAATTCTGGTGAGTGAGTTGCGCGAACGAGATAGTGTCGAAATGGCGATTGAGGCAGCAGAAAGCGGGCATCTGCTGTTTTCCAGCCTTAATGCCCCGGACCAAGCCAAAGCGATAGAGCGAATGGTAGGTTTTTTCTCTGTCGCGGAGCAGGAAGCCATTCGGAGCCGTTTGAGCAGAACTCTTCGCTGCATCATTTCGCAGCGCCTGCTGCCGCACAGAGATCGAAGTGGCCGGGTTGCGGTCGTCAGTGCTTCTGGTCTCGACGCTCACTCTGGACAGCTTACGAGAGATCTGATGGAGCACAGGCCGGAGAGCCGCACCGAGAATCTGGATCCTATGGATGCTGCGATCGTCGATCTGGTCTGCGCTGGAGCAGTGGATTCCGAAACGGCGATCACATTTGCCAGCGCGCCCTCGCAACTGCGACTGGCATTGGCCAAACGAGCTTCGAAATAATCGCCCTGCACACTTAACTGAAGGTTAGATTTTCCGGGTTGCTCCTCGTATCATCTCGTGCATGCCGTCCAGCTCAACAGTTGAAAAAGTATTTAGTTTTTCGGAGGCCCGCCACATCGTCGAGCAGCATGCTGCACAGATGAGACCTTCCGGAAGAGAACTCGTAGAACTTCTCGATGGTGTCGGGCTGGTGTTAGCCGAGGCCGTTTTTGCAGATCGCAATCAGCCTCCGTTTCCGCGCGCCACGCGCGATGGTTACGCTGTGCGAAGTGTAGACCTGGTGCAGCTTCCGGCCACTTTACGGGTGATCGGTGAAATCAAAGCGGGCGCGAATTCAACGCTTAGCTTGGAAACGGGTACGGCGGCGGCCATCATGACCGGGGCACCTGTCCCGTCCACAGCGGATGCTGTCGTAATGGTCGAATACACATCGCGTGACGGCGATTCGGTTGAGATCACGAAAACAGCCGCAGCAAGGGAAAACATTGTCCCGGCAGGTTCTGAAGCGAAGCGTGGGGAACGGCTGCTTTCTCCGGGCACTCGGCTTGATCATGCGGCGATTGCGGTGGCTGCTTCGGTCGGGAAATCCCACCTGGTCGTTCATTCCAAGCCTCGGGTCGCTGTACTTGCGACCGGAGACGAACTGGTTGACGTCGATGTACCGCCCGCGCCGTCTCAGATCCGAAATTCCAACACCTACTCGCTGGCTGCGCAGATTCTGGCCGCGGGCGGCGAACCGGTCTTGCTTCCCATTGCCCCCGATGTCCGGGAGCGACTCCGTGAACTGATTGCGGAAGGACTAGAGGCCGACTTGCTGCTGCTTGCTGGCGGCGTTTCGATGGGGAAATACGACTTAGTTGAACAAGTTCTGGCCGAATTCGACGCAGAATTCTTCTTCACCGGAGCGAAAATTCAACCCGGGAAGCCGATCGTATTCGGACGGGCATTCTACGGCGGGGGCGCCACCGACCACGATCAGAAAAAATATCTCTTCGGTCTGCCGGGCAACCCGGTTTCCACCATGGTCACGTTTGAACTTTTCGTCAGGCCATGCGTGGAAGCTCTATGCGGGATGCTGCCACGAAAGTTGGTATTCTTACACGCAAAATTGAAGTCCGAGATCAAAACAAAAACCGGGTTGACCCGATTCCTGCCTGCCAGTTTGTCCGGCGAGTTTCAAGCGGCAGAGGTGGAACTGGTGTCCTGGCAAGGCTCGGGAGACATCGCGGCCACGGCTCGAGCCAACTGCTACGTGGTTGTTCCGCCCGATCGGGAAAAAATTGAGGCGGGCGAGTGGGTCCCGATTCTAAAGAGATGAAAAAGGACACTCCGAAGAGTGTCCTGAGTTCGTTTGTACAACCTGGTTACTGTCCGCCGGTCTTTTCTGCTGGTTTGTCGGCAGGTTTCTTGGGTGCCGAAGCCAGTGACGTCGCCGTCTTGGGTTTCCAGAAATCATCGGCCTTGATCCACTCTGCGGGCACATAGCTCATGTTAGGGTTCAACGCGAATAGGTTCGTTTCGCTGGACTCAATCGATGCCGCTGCGAGTTCGTCCAGCTTTTTCATGCCGTCCTCGCCCATTGCTGACGCGAAATCTTTGTTGTGAGCAAAATTCGTGTCGATCTCGTTCGC
>JAFAGX010000500.1 GCA_019237515.1 Acidobacteriaceae bacterium | reverse complement strand
AGACAAAACTCTAAGCGACATAAAACTGCGCATCACCGCTGTGCAGCGAACGGTAACTGTGGGTTATTCGCAGAAGGAAGTTGCGCAACAACAGCTCAAAGCTGAAGAACAGCAGCGCGTTTTGCGTTTTATCCCCAACATGTATGTGACATATGACCCTCACCCCGAGCCTCTCACTGCGAAGATGAAGTTCCATCTCATGTACAAGGGTCTTACTCATCCGAGCTTCTTCGCACTCGAGGCGGCATGGGCTGGAGTCCAGCAAGCCGCGAACACGCCTGATTGGCCCCAATCTACAAAAGGATACGGCCGGCGGTTCGGCGCTAACCTCGCCGGCGGCGCGACTGAAGGCTTGTTCGCCAATGCTGTTCTGCCATCTCTGTTGCATCAGGACCCCCGTTATTTCTATCAGGGCTCCGGCACAAACGGGTCCCGGGCATGGCACGCGTTTCTGGCTCCATTCGTCTGCAAGGGAGATAACGGGAAAACGCAGCCGAATTATTCGCAGATCGGCGGTCTTCTAATTTCAGGCGCTATTGCCAACACCTACTATCCCAGCTCGAACACCGGCCCCGGCCTAATCTTCAGAAACTTCGGCACCAACATGGGGATCCATGTCGCACTCGGGCTGGCCCAAGAGTTCGTTTTGGCAAAATTCACTAGCAGAGGAAAACACCTCAAGTAAATCGATTGCGTCCCGAAGCTAAAGTTTAAGTTGAAGTTTAAACAATGTTCAGATCCAATGTCCCAATCCGACAGCTCCTGCGAATCGTGGTCGCTCTTCTCGGCGCCGCCTTGCTGGCTTCTCTGATACGCCGAGCCGGAGCGTCCGCGGTGGTCGATCAGGTAAGAACGGTTGGGTGGGGGCTGGCTCTGATCATCCTTTTAGGAGGGATCTCTCACCTCACGAAGACATTGGCATGGCGTTTCACTTTCTTAAGTGACATTCAGAATGTTTCCTTTGCGCGGACATTTGGCCTTCGTCTCGTCTCAGAAGGAATGGGGAGTTTTGGCCTTCCCGGTCAAGTAGCCGGCGAAACTGCACGAGTGTATTTTTTGGGTTCTGCGCTGCCGGTCGCCGACAGCATTTCGTCCGTGACACTTGATCGCGGTCTTTACATAGCGACTTCAGCTTTGGTAAGCGCTGCTGGAATTATTACTGCTCTCTTCACGCTCTCGCTTTCTGGTGCCTGGCGGCTGTATGCGTTTTTGTTTGCCAGCGTTTCAGCCTTGTCGGTACTCATGATTGCAGTTGCTTTTCAAAAGCGTTGGCCAGTGTTCTCCGGCGCTGCACGCGCGATCGCGAGATTGCCGTGGTGTAGGAAATGGCTCGATGGCAAGCAGCCGGTCATCAACTCCGCCGAGAGCAATCTCTTCAGGTTCTACCACGATGCTCCCAGAGCTTTCTGCGCGAGCCTGGTCCTCAACTTGGCCTGTCATGGAATGGCCATACTTGAAGTCTTCATTGTGCTCTATTTCATGGGCGCCAGCATCGGACTTGCCGGAGCATTTGTGCTCGAAGCGTTTACCAAACTAATCAATGTAGTTAGTGCAGTGAATCCTGGCAATTTCGGTACCTATGAGGGCGGAAACATGATTCTTAGTCGGCTACTTGGGTTTCCAAGTGCGGCAGGCTTGACGCTGGGACTATGCCGACGAGCTCGCTCCCTTTTTTGGAAAGGCATCGGGTTCCTGTGTTTGCTTGCAATGTCGAGATCGGCTCAGCAGGCACCGATCCTTCCGATGGGCCATAGCCCGGTCGGGGCGAGCTGATTTCAGTTGTTTTGTACTGCGGTGTGCTGGCAGCACCATCGATGAACCGAGGCGCCATCGCGCAGAAGTTTACTTGCGACCAAATGTGGTTGGCATGAATCGTGTCTTGTTGCAAAGTGCATCACTGTTCAGATGAATTTCTTGTGAAGGCTACACTTTTGTCTTGACTCGGCGCCGTATCGTTCTAGATTTAGAAATGAGTCTTCCTTCACAAAAGCTAACGCGCTGCGCCCACCTCGAGGGTTCGAGGAGTCTTCATACTTCTGGAGTGTAGACATGGAAAACCTATTTCTCCCATGCCCCAGCGTAACGGATTGGAAGGCTCTGTATAGAGCAGCCATTTCTGAAACCGACCGCAAGCTAACTTCACAGAGACTGGCAGAAGCGGAGAAGGCGGCTCTCGCTCGTGGAAGAGAACTCTTCTACAGCGGAGGGACGCTCGAAGAAAAGGAAGCGCTCGAGGACGCTCTGTATGCATTGCATGCGTTGAAAAGCGTCTGCCGCTCCGATGAAGGGGCATAGTGTTTCCGTTATCAGCCAGCTTGCCGGAGCACGAGCGACCGCAACTACTAATCCGTTCGGTACTCCGGCAAGCGTTCGACGGCCGTGATCGCCGTGCTGACCTGCCCAGATCCGGTCGCCTGTCTACATCTGGTCACCCGCGTCACGTTTGTCATCTCCCAGAACGTCTAAATCACTAGAGAGACAAGCATTGTCGATCTTCAAATCGGCTATTGGTTTGGTTTTTCGTTTGCAACTGGATTATGTGCTGATGTTCGTAATTGCGGTTGGAGGTGATTGCGGGGCGGCGATTGCGATTCGGCGGCGTTCCGTTTGCAGCAGCAGAACCCCGGCTGTGTCGCACGCCCCCCGGCCAGAAATAGCGACCGCGAAATGTTTGCACGCCGGCATCGTCGGAATCGTTGACCCTGGGGCGAAATTGCGACGCCTTTGGCTGCGGCTCTCCCCCATAGCGCCCAAAGCCAAGTGCATCGCACGCCCCTCCGACGACTTCCCTTATGGTGAGTATCACGCCGAAGTTCTAAAATAGACCGCAGCAGTGGGAGGCAAACATGACCACTTGCCTCGTCCGTGCACCAAAGCCTTTCCAGATTCTTCTCCTTCTGGTTCTATGCTCGTTATTGCCGGCTTGGACCTGTACAGCGATTATTGGCTTCAATAGTTGCCTTGAGGCAGTACCCGAGCCGCAAATTGTCTCACTAGCGCCCGACACCATCTCTGCGGATATGAATTCGGTTGCTCTCACAGTAGCCGGTACCGGATTCGTTACCCAATCGGAGATCTTGTGGAACGGAAATCCGTTGCCAACAACCTTCATGGACTCACGTCATCTCCAGGCGACCATCACGCAGCAGACGCTTGACTCTATTGCCGGTTCAGCTGGCGCTAGTGTGCTAATCTCGGTAATCTCCCCGCAATCAAGTGTTGTTGTCGGGTGTCCTAATGGTGGGACTTCAGGGACGCTAATCCTGGTCGTCAACTAGATCGAATCGGAGCGTTTTGACTTCTGCTGGAGATGCTGGTGATTCATGCAGCCGGCCAGTTGCGAGATGCGGACGCTCGGCGGCTCAATTATGCGTGGTAACACCTGGCTTCGATTTCACCTCTCCGCTGCAGTTCAACCTGGATCTGCTCCAACTGCTCTACGTCAGTCGACGTCAGCGTTTGCCCTCCAGCGAGGATGACGAACACCATATCAAAAAGTGTATCGGTCGAAAGATTTGATAAGTTAGGTTGCATAAGATCTCATTCATAGCAGCTACCGAAAACCATGCGAACCGGTCCTGAGGTTTACTTCGGCTGCTTGGAGGCCGGCCTTTGACTCACGATTGGTACTTCGAGTGATTGCCCCAAAATGTCGTTGTAAGTAATCGTCTTTTCGTTCACTTGGACGAGCAGTTCCCGCCCAGCGGCATACTTGATCGTGTCCACCGCCAATGGTGGTGTATAGAGCACCTGGTAGATCGTGCTGCCCACTCTCACGGACACATCGTAGCTGACTGCATCCGAGGTGCTATCCGGATGAGTTTGGACATCAGTGATAGTCGCTACTTCATATTTGGGCGACGGCTTCGATGCCGACTCGCCCCAGAGCGGAAAAGCCGCCAAACAGATGCAGATCACCCAGCTTAGTCTCAGCATGCCCAACTCCTCTCGATTGCTTCTCTTCGCCATTGACAGATCAGTGGTCCTTTGAAGTATCAGCAAAGGTCATGCCACCATTTGTGCTTCGCGTTCCAATTGGCGCGACGTACGCGAATCCTGCGGGCTTGTTCCGCCCATCCGTAGTATGGATCGCTTCCCTCTCGCATTCTCAGGTAGACCTGGACAAGCGGTTCCGGATTCCGCCACACGATTGCCAGGGGCATATCTTCCGTAAGGTTCTGTTGTGTGTTAGCAAGCACGGCCAACTCCTACTTACGGCCTTCGCACCGGCTCCGCATGCTCGGATCGAGCTTCCGCTTGGCTTCGAGCGGGTTGATGGCAA
>JAFAGX010000282.1 GCA_019237515.1 Acidobacteriaceae bacterium | reverse complement strand
GCGTTGCTCACATCTCTGCTGACGGGAATCATTTTTGGAACCATCCCAGCCCTGCAACTTTCAGCACTCGAAGTTGACTCTGCCTTGCGCGAAGAGGGGCGTGGGGCTACCGCCGGCCACGCACGCATCCGGTTGAAGAGTTTGCTCGTGATCGGTCAAGTTGCGCTGTCGCTTCTTTTGCTGATCGGGGCTGGACTGCTACTGCGCAGCTTCGGACGCCTGCTCCACACCGACCCGGGAATGGACGCTCACAGCGTGCTCACGATGAATGTTTCGCTTCCGACGATCAAGTACGCCAAACCCGAGCAGCAGATTGCTTTCTTCGATGAAGTCCTGCGGCGGGTGTCAGCACTGCCGGGCGTGCAGAGCGCCGCGACTTCTGCCGCGCTGCCACTCAGTTCGGTTAGATTTACTCCTGTTTTGCCGGAAGGTCAGCCCGACGTCCCTCTTGCCCAACGGCCATTTATTGACATTGAGGCGATCAGCCCGCAATGGTTTCAAACATTGCGCGTGCCAATACGTGCTGGCCGAAGTTTCAGTGATGCCGACAATGCGCAAGCGCCGAAGGTCATCGTTGTAAACGAAACCTTCGCGCACAGTTTTTGGTCGAGCCAGAACCCAATCGGCAAACACGTGATAGTAGGCCGCGGGCCCGATCCGGCCGAGGTGGTAGGCGTCGCGGCGGATGTTAAAAACCGCGGACTGGCGCAGGACCCGCAAGCGCAAATTTATCTGCCGTTCCCACAGTTGTCCTGGGGGAGAATGAATCTTCTGGTTCGAACGCAGATTCCTCCTTTGAGCATGGCGTCGGCGGTTCGCGGGCAGATTTCTGCTGTTGATCCGGATCAGCCAGTCACAAAAATTCAAACTGCTGACGAACTTGTCGATGAGTCTCGCGCGCAGGCGCGTTTTATCACCGTTCTGCTGGGGGCTTTTTCGGCGACGGCACTGGTGCTTGCGGTAATCGGAATTTACGGGGTGCTGGCGTATTCGGTGACTCAGAGGCGGCACGAATTAGGAATTCGCCTGGCACTCGGAGCGCAACGTGAGGACGTCCTCCTGCTGGTCTTGAAACAGGGATTGCTGCTAGCTTTTGCGGGGGTTGCGATTGGGTTAATCGTGGCTTTACTGCTGACGAATCTGATGACGAGCATGTTGTATCACGTCGGCGCTCGCGATCTCACGACTTTTGCTCTCACACCATTAATTTTTCTCGTCATCGTGTTGCTGGCCAGCTATGTGCCAGCTCGCCGGACGACAAAGCTGGACCCGATGGAAACTCTGCGCGTAAGCTGACTTCGGTCCACTGGTCCGTTTGTTGGCGAGTCGGGCGAGACTATCCTTCAAAGCTTTGGCAGCTATCTCGCCGTGCTGACCAGCACGAGCACGAGCAGCACCGACAAGGCGAAGCTCGCAATCAGCGAAAAAACCGAAGTCATCTGATGGGTATGGAAATATCCGCCGTCATGCGTCCTGAAATGCAGCAAGGTTCTCATATTCCCTCCTTGCCTGTGTGCAGCTTGATTTAAACACCTTTTTTCTCCGAATTTCAGTGATACACATGTCGGCTGTGGTCGGGTGAGTTCGGGTCGCGTTTTGCTATTCTGAAATCCAGTAACAGGCGCGGCCGGGCTCCAGTTTTGTGCGCCGGCAGTGGCGAAATCGACGGAAGGCTCAATGGGTGCAAGCAGAGCGAAGGGAAGTGACCAATTTCGGATCGAATTGGCGGCGACATCCGCCAACCTTGGACCAGCCTTTGATGCGGCGGCCCTTGCCGTTTCCCTTTTTCTCAAAATCTCGGCCAGCCCTGGCAGGGAATTCTCCATAGGTGCTCGCGGCTGCGACTCAGGAATATGTAGCGATCTCAAGAATCATTTGATCCTTACTACCTATGCGGATGTTCTAAAAGATGAAGAGAAGCCCGTTATTCCTCTCGTCCTGAGAATCGACAACGAAATTCCCATCGGGAAAGGTTGTGGATCATCAGCTGCGGCGCGTCTGGCGGGGATTGCGTTAGCCAATCATTTTGGGCGATTGCGTTGGGCGACCGACCGTATCGTGGGTGAGGCGGCATGGCGGGAACATCATCCGGATAATGCTGCGGCTTGCTGGATGGGCGGCTTGGCGATAGCGCGTATGTCGGGGCACCGAGAAGCGCGGATCGCGCGCATTCGGCCGAAAGGGCGCTGGCCCTTGTTGCTGGTGGTTCCGGGAGAGGCGCTGCCCACCGAAGAGGCACGACGTGTATTACCAACGCAGTATTCGCGAAACGACGTCGTAAATAATATTCAAAATTCGATGTTGCTGGTCGCCGCATTCGCTCAGGGGCGGCATGACTTGCTATCCGCAGCACTCGGCGATCGCATACATGAACCGTATCGTTCAGAATTGTGCCCGTTATTACCGGCACTGCAGCCGTTACGAGGGACCAACGGAATTTTAGGGGTCGTGCTAAGCGGCGCTGGACCGTCGGTGTTGGTATTCCTTGATCCCAAAGAAAGCGCGAAGAAGGTGAAGAAGTTTGTAAAGGAATATCTGAAAAACCATGGTCTGCATGCAGAACTGATTCCCACCGCAATCAGCAACGATGGCGTACGCTCTTAATAGCCGCCCAGGTGAATTGGGAAGACATGGAACAAGTGAAGCAATTCCATGCCCAGAAAACATATGGACAGAACCATGGCGGTCAGGGCCAGAACTTCGCCTGGTTTCAGGCTGGAGGGACGGTGATCAACACCTCTCGCGGCCAAGGCCAGAATATTCAGGCTGGAAAAGCCGAATACCAGCGCGATCAGAATATTGAATAAATTTCCTTCTTCGAAGAAAGAACCGTGCAGATCCAAGAGCAGGCGCGCTTCCAAGCTGTGCATAAGCCAAATGTCGGATGAGACAAATGCGATTATGGTTGTAACCACGACAGCCATGGCGCGGGCCTCGGGTGCTTGGCGATCAGGGGAGAGAAGTATGATACAACGAGGCAGTCACGAAAACTACCGGGACAGCCAGATTTCTGCATTGCGCGGCGGTTGGAGAGCGACAATGTGGGGCGTGATCACTACAAGAAGTTCGTCTTGTTCCTGAGTTTTCGAGTTAGTGGTTGCAATTTTGTTCAACCCCGGAATTAAGCCCAGCCCCGGAACTCCGGTCATACTCAGTTGCTCACTGATAGTAAGTGAGGATGCAACGACTGCGGGCTCACCATTCAGCAGGCTGATGCTGCCTTTGTACTGACGGTTGGCAATGACCGGAACTCCATTCAAGCTCTGTCCCGCCAGGTTACGAAGCTGCATTTCGAGTTGAAGGTCCACGCCCGAGTTTGAGATCACGGGTTTGGCCTTAATATCCAACCCCAGGTCCTCGTAAGAGAATGAGGGAATGGGTGCCCGAAACGAGCCATTCTGCAGGACCTGAGCGATCGCCGGCGTATTGAAAATCGGCGCGAAGCTGGCGTTGATAATCGGGAATCGCTGTCCGAGACGGAAGGTGCTGTCTTGTCCTTGGCTGGCACGGAGGGTTGCATGATCTAACAATCTGACAAGGCTCTCGTTGAGAGAAAGTTGAGCGGAGAGCTGATCGAGGCTGATACCAAAGAAGGTCAAACCTCCGCCGAATGTCGCGAGTGGCTGGCTAAAGATGGAGTTCTGCTGGTTCTGTAGTTGAGACAGCAAACCAGAAATTGCGGTTGAGTTTGCTTGATTGATGCCGCCGCTGGCGATCAGCTGATTGATGAGGCTTTGCAGGCTCTGTCCGCCCAAGGCAAGCAAGGCAGCGGCCGGGATGTTGAAGAGGTGAAAGGTGTCGGGTATGTGAACTCCCATATTCCGGGTCAGCTGATGATCAACTTCGAACACCTGAATGTCTAGCATGACTTGCGGGCGGGATCTGCCCAGGCCCTCCAGAAGACCGGTCGCTGCGTCTAATGTGTTCGTTGGGGCTCTCACGATGATTGTTCCGGGGGCTCGCTGCTGGACATAGCGGATCTCAAAAATTGTACGCAGCAGGTTGACAATTTCCTGCATCTCTTGCGGCGTGTTCGCGGCGCTCAGCTCAAACGTGCGCATTGCCATGCGTTCGAACAATCGGCGATTTGCCTGCGAGTCCTTAGCGATCAGAACCTGTTTCTCGGAGAGCGGTGTCCAGAATGTGCCAGTCACCTCGCCTGCAGCTTGCATGGCGGTGTTGAAGTCGGCATCATCCAGATTGAATTGCACATGTTTGGAGGGAACCGAGTCGTCCAATTCCGCGGTAATGCCGAATGCCCGAGCAACGGTTGTGAGCAGTTGTTGGGAGTCTCCGCGAAAATGGAACGTCTGGTGTTCTGTGTTGGGAAGGACGTGTATTTCCGGAGATTGTTCGATCAGCCGTGCCGCGGCAGAGCTATCGGGGCGCGAATGGTTGAGAGATTCCTGAAGGCGCTGTTGTGCGAATGCATTATCAGGGTCAAGAGCTAGCGCACTCCGAAACTCTGCCTGGGCCTCTATCTGCCGATCGGCTGTGAGGTCGTCACTCCCCTTCTTCAGGTGCACCGAGACGAGTTCCTCGCGTGTCACGGCCAAGGCGGTCAGGTAATTCAAGTCCCGGGGGACCAAGCGGGCTGCGGCATCGAACTGCTCGTATGCTTCATCGAGGCGCTTTTGCTTTTCCAGTTTCAAAGCCCTGGAAAAAGCGGTGGCCGCTTTCTTCAAGTCCTCCTTGGAAGGATTGCAAGGGGAACCGGCGGGAGAGGTTTGCGTGCAAGGCACGCTCAGGACGGTGTGCTGCTGATCAGCCGCAAAAAGGGACAAGGTGAAGATTGCAGTTGCACCGATCACCGGCACCCAGCTCTGACGCATAACCCCTCGATTCTACCTGCGGAATGACGGTGAGTACGCATCCGCCTCCGAACCATGTACCTTCGGGTGGACTAGTGAGAACGAAGCAGCTAGCTTGCCTTGCTGGGCAAAATTGCCGTCAAAGTTTGTAAAGTGCCGCAGAAAGCACGACGCTCAAATCTTTCGCGGCACAAGGAGGCTTGCACGCAATCACAATCAACTGCACCGCTGCCGGCCGGGGCAGAATTGGAAAGTTAAAGCCGTTTGGCGTATAAAAGTTAGTTGGGCCACGCACGTCAAGCCCTTCGTGCAGCCGACGAAATCTCAAACTCTGATGTGAGGTTTCCATGTCCAGTTTGACCACAACGCATCCTTCGAAGGGTCTCGAAGGAGTGGTGGCCACCACGTCGAGCATCTGCTACATCGATGGGGATCAGGGTGTGTTGGCATATCGTGGAATTGATATTCACGAATTAGCCGACCACTCCAGTTTTGAAGAAACCTGCTACTTGTTGTGGTTTGGTCGTTTGCCGACCCGCGAGGAATTGCGTGAACTGCGCGATCGGCTGGCGGAAGAGCGCAAACTGGATGCCTCGATTTTCCATCGCATGCACCTTGTTCCCAAGCATGCCCTGCCGATGGATGTGCTGCGGACTATGGTCTCAACCCTCTCCTTCTTCGATCCCGAAGAAAAGAGCAATGACCGGGAAGCCAATATCCACAAGGCAATTCGACTGACGGCGCAGATCCCGATGATTGTTGCGGCTTACGACCGCATCCGTAAGGGAAAGGCTGTTGTCGAGCCGGACCGCTCGCTTTCGCATGCCGCGAATTTTCTGCTGATGCTCAATGGCGAGTACCCGTCCAAGACGGCGGAACGAGCGCTGGACATTGCGCTGATTCTGCACGCTGACCACGAACTGAACGCATCCACGTTTGCGGCGCGAGTAACAGCAGCGACGCTTTCGGACATGCATTCGGCGATCACTTCGGCGATTGGCTGCTTGAAGGGGCCCTTGCACGGAGGCGCAAACGAGGCTGTGTTCCATATCCTCCAGGCGATTGACAGCTCGGGAGCGGATCCCGTGCAATACATCCAAGGCATGCTGGCGCAGAAGAAGAAAATTCCTGGTTTTGGTCATCGCGTTTACCACACCGAGGATCCGCGGGCGACGCATCTGCGACAAATGTCCAAAGAGTTGGGCACGTCGAGCGGGCAGCCGAAGTGGTTTGAATACTCGGATGCGATCGAGAGATTCGTGAAAGCGGACAAGCGATTAAATGCCAATGTCGATTTTTACTCCGCGTCGACTTATCACGCCTTGGGCATTGATGTTGACTTGTTCACGCCAGTATTCGCAGTCTCGCGCATTAGCGGATGGACAGCCCATGTCATTGAACAACTGGATGATAATCGGCTGATCCGGCCCCGTGCCGACTACATTGGTCCTGCCTACCCGCAGCATTACGTTGCAGTGAATCAACGCTAAGCTTCTCTTCTGCGGGTTGTTGCATTTTTTATTTTGACAATACGGGGTACACTCACCCCATTCTTGGCGATTGCCGGAGTATTGCTCTGAATGTCTAACAATCATGCTCCCACCGCGCGTACCCGGGTTGCGCGTGAACCTCACCGTGGCGTATACGATCGCGCGACTGCTTACGAGATCCTTGATGAAGGCTTGGTCTGTCACGTCGGGTTCGTTGTGGACGGACAGCCGTTCGTAATTCCTACAGGCTACGGACGAGCGGACGACAACTTGTATATTCATGGGTCGGCGGCGAGCCGCATGTTGAGGAATCTCGATCAAGGGGTTCCAATCTGTTTTACCGTTACAATCCTCGATGGATTAGTGCTGGCCCGCTCGATCTTTAACCATTCCATGAACTACCGGTCCGTGGTAGTACTGGGAACGGGGGTTGCGGTGAACGATCGAGAGGAAAAACTCACGGCTCTGCGAACAATTTCGGAACACATTGTGCCGGGCCGCTGGGTGGAAACCCGCCAGCCCAATGAGCAAGAACTCAAAGCCACGCTGGTGATTCGGTTGCCGATCTCCGAGTTCTCCGCCAAAGTGCGGCAGGGACCCCCGATTGACGACGAGGAGGATCTCGATTTTCCGACGTGGGCCGGAGTGATTCCGTTTCAGATGCTTGTGGAATCTCCGATCCCTGATCCGAAATTGGACTTGAAATACGGACTTCCGGAGTACGTGCAACACTATTCACGTATCAAACGACATGGATTAGGGAATCAGGAGTAGTTTTCCGGTCGTTTTTCGGCCTTCCAAATCGCGATGCGCTTGCGCCACCTCCGCTAGCGGGTAAGTGTGTTGGATTCGGAGGCTGAGCTTTCCACCGGCAATCATGTCGAATACCGCAGTGGAGCGGCTACGCAATTCTTCTGAACTCGCAATGTAATGACCCAGTGTGGGGCGCGTCACATACAAAGAGCCTTTGGTTGAGAGTTGTACCAGGTCAAATGGGGGCACGGCCCCACTGGATCCTCCAAAAAGCACCATGTAACCGCGTGGACGCAGGACATTGAGGCCCTTCTCAAACGTGGTTTTGCCGACGCCATCGTAGACGACATCAACACCTTTGCCATTGGTCAGGCGCTTGGTTTCCGTTTCAAAGTCCTGCTTGGTATAGAGGATGATGTCATCGGCTCCGGCGCTTCGGGCCAACTTGGCCTTATCCTCGGTCGACACGGTAGCAATGACGCGCGCGCCGATCTGATGGGCCATTTGCACGAGCAACAGGCCGACTCCCCCGGCGGCAGCGTGTACCAAAGCAGTGTCGCCACGTTTAAGCCGGAATGTGTCATGGGTCAGATAATGGGCAGTCATCCCTTGCAGCATGGCAGCAGCAGCTTGCTGATCCGTCACGCCCGAAGGAATTGGCACCAGACGACCAGCCGGGACAGCCGCGAATTCGGCATATGAGCCCAGGATTCCGGTCCAAGCCACACGATCTCCCGCCTTGACGGAGGTCACCTCGGCTCCGATCGCCGTTGCAACCCCGGCCCCCTCCTGCCCGAGAACAAAAGGAAGCGGGACTTTATATCTACCTTCTCGTTGGTAGACGTCGATAAAGTTAATTCCAGAGGCAGAGAGCTTTATAACTGCCTCGTTCGTCTTTGGTTGGGGCACGGGAATCTCGACGACCTGAAGAACTTCGGGTCCACCGGTGCGCTGGAGTTGGACGGCTTTCATGCGCGCTTGGATTCGGGGAAGAGAAAAGAAGATTCAGAAGCTAAGGTGGACGCGACACAACAACGGACCGAACTGATCGGGTTCGGTCCGTCAGGTTTTTAGGCTGCCATTCGGCATTGGCTGTGATTGCATCCGCAATCGGATCTCGTTTGTGACCCCGTTGACGAGGTCTGCTGCCGCGACCCGGAAGTCGCAGACTCTTCGCAAGCCGTGCTGCAATACTGCTGATCACCGCTTACGGGACAGGAACAGGCAGGATGAGCACATTTCGTTTCTTCTGTGGCGTTCATGGGTTGTCTCCTATGTGAATTGGAGTCGGCCCCTGCGCACACGAGCATCAAGTTCAAGCCCCGCAGAGGGCAACTTTTTCTCGAGTTTCGATGCGGAGGGCATGGACACCGTTGGTTAGAAACAGCGTGCTTTAAGAGACGGACGCGCGACGAAATGTAGTAACCTGTGCGGCCTATGCCTGAAGTAATGCAAGACGAACAGAGTTGCTGATTGACCCATCCAAACCTGGGTAGTAGCATGAATACGCGTAAATTGCATCTGGCGAGAAATATCTGTAAGTCACAGAAAAATATGAGTATTGGCAGATTCGGCGTGCTGATTACGACAGCCGGTTTAGCAACCTTCTTGAGCACCGGTTGCCAGACAGCACAGCGACCTGCCCCCCTTCTGCCGAACAAGCAAGCCAGTGCGCCGCCTCTTGCCACAACTCCAAAGCGCGGACCGATAGATCCGAGTGCGAATTTGCCCCAGGCCGACCCTTCGGCGGTTCAAATCGAAACCAAACCTGATCTGGTGGTGGAACTTATCGCCGCAGTAGAGAAGGAGTACCAAGCAGGAGAGGAGAATTACAAAGCCGATCACCTGGAGGCGGCAAAAGAGAACTTTGATCGTGCTTTTAACCTGCTGCTCGAAAGTCCGTTAGAAATCCGTTCCGACGATCGACTGCAAACCGAATTCGATCGCTTGCTAGATCGGGTGAATGGCCTGGAACTGGAAGCCTTGCAACAAGGCGACGGCTTCACCGAGCAAAAACCAGAACCAGCCCCGATTGATGAGGCAAACGAAGTTACTTATCCCGTGGACGCGGGCATAAAGGCGAAAGCTGAAGCCGAAGTTAAGAAGACACATTCTGATCTGCCGCTAATGCTGACAGATCCGGTCGTCAGCTACATCAATTACTTTTCTACTCGGGGACGGGGTACGCTCGAGAACGCCCTGGCTCGAGGCGGTCGATATCAAGACATGATTCAGCGGGTTTTGAAAGAGGAAGGTGTTCCGCAGGATTTGATCTATCTGGCCCAGGCGGAATCCGGATTTCATCCTCTGGCGGTATCGCACGCCGGCGCTCGTGGCATGTGGCAATTCATGGCGATTCGCGCCCGCGGATACGG
Source organism: Acidobacteriaceae bacterium (assembly GCA_019237515.1). Next base: position 2,364 of record JAFAGX010000282.1, on the reverse strand, counting down.
CCTGGAACGGAACTGGTGGGTCGATGAACGGCAGGATCCTGAAAAAGCGACTCGGGCGGCGGCGCATCACCTGAAAGACCTCTACAACCAGTTTGGCGACTGGTATTTGGCGATGGCCGCCTATAACTCAGGTCCTGGAACAGTTCAAAGTGCGGTCAAACGCACCGGCTATGCCGATTACTGGGAGCTGTACAAACGGAATGTTCTGCCCAAAGAGACCCGGAACTATGTACCGATCATCTTGGCTGTAACCATTATGGCCAAGAATCCCGTCCAGTACGGGCTTCAGAACGTCATTCCGGAGAAGCCAGTGCCGTATGACGCGATCAAAATTGACTATCCGGTCGATCTTCGGTTAGTTGCGGAATGCGTGGATGCATCCGCCAGCACCTTGCAAGATTTAAATCCCAGCCTGCTCCGCTGGACGACGCCCAAAGATCAAAGTTTTGAGCTTCATCTTCCAGCTGGAACCCGGGACCGCTATCTTGAAGCCATTTCGGAGATTCCGGCGGATATGAGAGTATGGTGGCGCTACCACACACTCACTCCCGGAGACAACCTAGTCTCGCTGGCGCGCCTCTACCACACCACCGCAAAGTCGATCGCTCAAGCGAACGGCATACCAGAAGACGAGCAGCTGTCACCTGAGAACAAACTGATTATCCCGGTCACGCCGGGACGGCATCCGGCCAGTGAAGAGGGAGCAACTTATTCACGGTTTGCAACGAAGTATAAGGTTCGGCGTGGCGACACCGTACAGCGGGTCGCGGACAACTTCGGCGTGCCCGCGGCTATGATTCGCCGGTGGAACCACCTGAAAGGCAACAGCTTAGGCACTCGACACATACTGTACGTCCACTTGCCGGTCGCGCCTGGGCAGGGGCAGAACGACGTTCGACAGGCGAAGGCCGGCCCTGTGCGCCACCGTGTGCAGCCGGGAGAGACACTTTACTCGATCGCTAAATCTCACAACACAACCGTTGCCGCTTTAAAGCAAACCAATGGCAATCTCGCGACGCTCCACCCAGGAATGATTTTGCTGATCGCGCCCGCGGAACGATAGCCAGAAAAAATCCACACAATTGAGTTTTGCGGTTTTCACTTTTTCCGTGGTCGGTGTAAGATGCGGCCATCTCTGTTACTGCGACGCCGAAAAGTGCTGTGCTATAATCGCGGCCCGTTCGCTCAGACAAACGTTTTCTTAATTTGCGCTGCTCATGTTGCGGTTTCCGGTTACGGAATGCGGCCGGCAAAATTCAGGAGGAAAAATGACTTTTGAGGAGACGCTTTATTTGCGGGATGACGAAATGGATGACTTTGGCGAAAGTGGTGCTTACGGCGACTCGCTAGAGGAAGGATACGAAGAGGAAGAGGAAGAAGAGGAAGCAGAGCTGCCGGGCGGAGCAGAAGAAGAAATGGAGCCGGAGGCTCCGGCTACTCCAGAACCTTCGCCGGTGATGGGCGGCGGTGGCGGAGGATCTCGAACCGCTTCGAAGAAAGCGGCGAAGAAGCCTGCCAAAAAGAAGGCGGCAAAGAAACCAGCAAAGAAACCAGCAAAGAAGAAGCCCGCAAAGAAGAAACCTGCCAAGAAGAAGGCGGCCAAGAAGGCAAAGAAGTCAGCCCGTAAGAAGCCAGCGCGTCGTCGTCGTTAACATCGACAGATTAAGGTAAAAGCCGCAGCGGGGTGCTGCGGCTTTACTATCTTCTTCTCCTCACGGGTACAGAAGTTCATTCATTTGTTGCTCTGCACAGCCCGCAGGCATTTGCCATAGAGTTCGAGCAAATGGTTGGCGTACTCTTCGGGCTTGGCCGCTGCTCCTCCACCTTGAAAGCCGACACCAGAAGACGTGGTGCGGCCGTAGCCAGTGGTCATGGCTACGAATTTCATCAAATCGAGTGCGATATCTTCGTTGCGCCTTGCGTGAGAAGACGCGGGACCGGTCTCATCCATGAGTGCCTCCGAGGGAATACGAATGCTGGGGACTTCATCGTCCATAGAAAAATCTGGCAAGCTGTGATGATAGCAGAACGTTTTGCAGGCTGACGTGCGTCAGATAAAGCCACTAAATGCGGGGCACCTCGCTCATCAGCGCGAGCAGGTTCTGTTCGGAATCGCGGAAGAAGGTCATCCAGAGATCGTGATCGGGCATTTGGGCGATCACGTGAGGTTTATCTTCAAAAACGACATCGTTACCTGAGAGCTGGCGATAAGCCGCGTTGATATCAGGAACGCGGAAATAAAGAATCGAACTTGGATGATCGAACTCGGGATTTTCAGCCACGTCCAACATGAGGCGAATCCCGCCGCAGTCAAAGAAAGCCAGCTTGCCGGTAGTAAACAAGAAGCGCATGCCGAGTTTGTCC
>JAFAGX010000268.1 GCA_019237515.1 Acidobacteriaceae bacterium | reverse complement strand
CGACAAACTGCTGCGCAATATTTTCGGCGCTTCCATCGGGGGCCCAATCAAAAAAGACCGTCTTTTCTTTTTCGCCAATTACGAAGGCACTCGCGAGCGCGAAGAGCAGAGCACAGTTCGCACGATTCCAACCCCAAGCCTCTGCGCCGGAAACATCGAGTACGTGACGGGTACGGGCGCAATCCAGACGATTGCACCTGCTCAACTCAAGGGGCTCGATCCCCTCGGGTTGGGAATCAATCCCGCCATTGAGAATGCACAGCACACGGGATATTTCGATAAGACATTCTGCACGGGACAGTTCGTCACTAACGATCCATCGGTGGGCGATGGACTAAATTATTCCGGCTTCCGTTTTCGCGCTCCCGTCAGCCTGAACAATAACGCGTTCATCGCCAGGCTCGATTATCATCTTACAAGCGACGGCAAGCATACCGTGTTCTGGCGCGGCGCTCTGCAGAACATTTTCAATCCCCAGACGCCATTCTTGCCCGGATCGGCCCCTGAACAAACTTTGACCGACCACAGCAAAGGATTCGTTGTCGGCTATACTGCGGTTCTCACGTCCACGGTGGTAAACAATTTTCATTGGGGCTACACACGCCAGAGCACAGGAATCCTCGGCAACACCAATCAGCAGTGGAATGAGTTCTACGGCCTGGATCAAGGGATTTTCTATAGCCACAACGCACAAACACCGGTTCACAATCTTCTGGATGACGTGTCCTGGACCAAGGGCAAGCACAGTTTTCAGTTCGGAACTAACATCGGTTTTGCTCGCGATCCCCGAGTCAGTCTTGAGCATTCGTTCAGCGTGGGCAAAGGAGCAACCAATTGGATGTCGCCAACCGGTTTTGCCAATACCGGTGGCTTCCTGGACCCTGCCAATGGTAGTTTTCCTGAGCCCGCATCCACTTCACAGTACGACTACCCTGTTCTCGGTTTGCTGGGCATGGTTTCTGACATCGTCGGCAACTACAACTATGACAAGAGCGGGAACGTGCTCGCGCCGGGAATTCCGGCAAAGCGCAACTACGGTCTGAACTGGTACGAGTTCTATGGCCAGGATGCATTTCGACTGAAAGCCAACCTGACGATTACCTATGGCGTCCGTTGGTCGCTGTTCCCACCACCCTGGGAAGTGAATGGTTATGAGGCAGTCCCCACCTGCGTAGCCGCGATAAATCCTGGAATCGGGTGCCCAGCTGGCAGCGGCAATCTCGGATCGGAGTTCAACCAAAACGTCCTTAACATGCTGAACGGTACTGGATACAGCGGCACTCCACTGGTCTCATTTAGATTGGGAGGAGCTGCAAACAATGGTCCCGGTTTCTACAATTTTGAAAAGTCCGACTTCTCACCGCGCATTTCATTTGCCTATTCCCCGAGACCGGAAGCAGGGTGGCTAAGAAATCTTGTAGGTGACAATGATAAGACTGTTATCCGCGGTGGATTTAGTAGAGTCTACGATCGGGCGGGAATGGAGTTGCTCAGCACGTTCGATGCGAACGCACCAGGCGGTCTCGCCGCAACCGTGCAAAATCCCTGCTGCAGTCCGACCTATTTTCCAGCACCTGGCCAGGGCGGAATTCCGGGAACTGCTTATGACAATGCAGCCGGAGTACCGCGAATCACTAACATCAACACCATTCCCACGGTGAACCAATACGGAGACGTGTTCTTCGAGCCGGCACCGCCCGGCGCTTTTCCACAAACGCCGCCTCCCTTTGGGCAAGCCATCACCTGGGGCGTGGACCAGTCACTGAAAACCCCTTATGCATGGGCCTTTGACTTCTCGCTGGCCCGCGAGTTGCCCCAGAAGTTTTCATTGCAGCTCTCGTATGTCGGACGCCTGGGCCGACATCTGCTGACGCAACGCGACTTGCGGCAACCGTTGGATCTACGCGACCCCAAAACCGGAATCGATTATTATTCGGCAGCAACGGCTTTGGCAAAGGTCGCACATTCTCAGTTAGCCAACGGCGGCATCGATGCCACAAAAGTCACGGACAAATTGGTAGGCCCCACCGCGGCGTTCTGGCATGACATGCTGCCCCCACTGCAACCTGGAGCCACCAACTACACCAGCTTCTCTGGCCTAAGCTTTCCTAGTCTGATTCAGGCGGTTTACGATCTCTACTACGATCCCTTCCTGTCCTATGTTGGCAATGAAGTGGTAGGTCTCGGCGACATTGATATTTACGGTGGGCTGGGCGACAACTTGAAAAACGTCTATTACTTCAAGAGCCCAAAATGTCCCAGCAGCCCTCTCGGGTGCCCCGGCAACATGCTCAATGAGCAAGCCACAAGTATGTACGGCTGGAGTTCGATCGGAAACTCCAGCTACAACGGCTTGCAAGCCAGCTTGCGGAAGCAGCTCGCAAGCGGTGTGCAGTTCGACTTGAACTACACCTACTCAAGATCTATTGACATTACTTCGAATGCCACGCGCCTCGGTTTCAGCTCCAGCACTAACGTAGGCGCGCCCGGCAGCAGGTTGGTAAATGCATTTGATCCCGCTGGCCGCCGGGCCGTATCCGATTTCGACACCACCCATCAGATCAATGCGGATTGGATCGCGGAGTTGCCTTTCGGCAGAGGTAAACATTTTGCGCCCAATGCTGGAGGCATGTTCAACGGATTTATCGGAGGCTGGCAACTCTCCGGGCTCGCGCGCTGGACAAGCGGATTCCCGTTCACGGTCGACAACGGCAATTTCTGGCCTACTGACTGGGACGAGCAAGGCATCGCCAATATGCTGGTTCGGCCAACCACCGGTCACTTCAAACAGCCAGACGGTTCGGTCAGTGTGTTTTCCAATTCCACTACCGCGTTTGCAGACTTCGCGCATCCCTTCCCGGGCCAGAGCGGATCGCGAAACGCAGTTCGCGGCGATGGCTTCGCCGGCGTCGACATGGCTCTCACGAAACGATGGAAGACCTTCGAATCCCAGAGCCTGCAGTTCCGTTGGGAAGTGTTCAATGTCTTCAACCAGGTTCGCTTCAATGCCTTGTCCGGCTTGGGAACCCAGGCGTGCGGTTGCATTGCATCCTTGCAGCAAGTGCCGAGCACGTTCGGCAATTACACCGGCCTGCTCACTCAGCCGCGAGTCATGCAGTTCGCGTTGCGATATGAATTCTAAATTGTCTGATTAACAGCGGATTCCACGGCAACGTGGAGCCTATGTGTATCTGCTAACCTGCTCATTGCGCCCATGACCAATCTGGCTCGAAAGTTACATCTGTTCGATTATTTCGCCCTTGCGTTCGGCGTCATGGTCGGCACCGGTTGGCTCGTCGTCATGGACGATATCTTGCACCGTGGCGGCCCACTCGGCGCGCTTCTCGGATTCGCTGCCGGCGCTCTCATGTTGCTGCCAGTCGGCTACGTTTACGGGAAGTTGGTGCAAGCCATTCCCGATGCTGCCAGCGAGGTTGCTTACACTGCCCGCTTCTTCCCACCGACAATAAGCTTTGCAACCGGCTGGATCATGTTGCTGAGCTACTGGCTCACCTGTCCTTTCGAAGCGCTCGCCGCTGGAAGGATCACAGCCTACCTGTTCCCCGCGATGAACCGGATTGAGATGTACCGCGTCGGAGGCTACTCGGTTTACCTTCCGCACGTGATTCTCGGGTTGACGATCACTGCCGTGCTGGGCTGGCTCAATTACCGCGGCATTCAAGCCAGCGCCAGGTTCATGAAGTGGACAACGCTTACATTCCTAACCTTGGTTGTGATCTTCGCGCTTGCCGGAGCCGAGCACGGCAGTCCCGCCAATCTGCATCCTTTATTTAGTCACTCGCCTCTTCTCTCTATCTTGCTGGTGTGGCAGATTGTGCCTTGGCTGCTCTCTGGATTCGAATCGGTAGGGAAGTGCGCGGAAGAAGCCAGCCCCGACTTTCAGAATCACGATTTTTCCGTCGCTGTTATCCTCACGATTTTCGTTGGGCTTGCCTTTTTCGCATTCGTGATTCTCGCGGTCGCTTACGTCGCCCCGGCAGGTGCGCTAAACAGTTCCAATCCGTTCCCCGTTGCGATTGCCTTTGAGCGCGCTCTTCATGCCCATTGGATTGTTGACCTGATTATGGCTTCTGCGTTGGTGGCTGTGTTGCGGACATTTAACGGAAACATGATTGCGTCTTCACGGTTGCTTTTCGCGATGGGCAGGCGCAACTTGATCGATCATCGCATGGCAACCATCCATCCCAAAAATCAAACCCCATCATCTGCGATCATCCTGGTGGGCGCGACCACCGCGCTGGCCGTCCTCGTCGGACAAGCTGGACTGGTTCCTATCCTTGAGGTCGGCGCCGTTGCCTCATCGGTGGGATGGATGGCTGCTTGTGCCTCCTACCTTTGTATGAAGCCGGCGCTGGCGGGACGGGCCGCGGCAGCATTCGGAATGGTGGTGACGACTTTGATGATACTGGTGAAGGTGATTCCCGTCGTTCCTGGGCACTTTACAGAATATGAGTGGATTGC
>JAFAGX010000512.1 GCA_019237515.1 Acidobacteriaceae bacterium | reverse complement strand
AATGCCGGCTTCGTCCCGGTACGCAAGCCGCGCAAGCTACCCGCGCAGACGGCCAAAGTCACCTATGACCTGGAGTATGGCACAGACTCCCTGGAAATCCATATGGATGCGATAGAGCCGGGGCAGAAGGTGATCCTGGTCGATGATTTGCTCGCTACCGGAGGCACGATGGAGGCGACGATAAAGCTCGTGCATCAGCTCGGCGGCGAGATCGCGGGCCTGGCGTTCGTGGTGGAACTCGATTTCCTGAATGGGAGAGAGAAACTGAAGCCGTACAACGTGTTCTCGCTCCTGCATTACGACAACTAGGAAAATATCGCCGGACGTCGATCGTTGGTCCTGGCAGACCGCTGCGGAGCTCCGCTCCGCCGGACAGCCGAGGGCGGCTGTCCCCACGTATTTGTTGCAGAATCGCTGCTCTGAATATTCACTTGTTTCGAGCTGGCTATGCTCACTTCTTCCCCGCCACCTCGGTCACCGCAGCCCACTCGAAGCGCAGGAACACGCCGAGCTGCTTAGTCTCGATGCGCTCGTCGTTCCCATGAACGGTGCGGCTTTCTTCTTCGGTCTTGGGCACGCCGATGCCATAAGCTTGTACACCCTTGGTTCTTAGAAATGCGGAATCCGTTGCGCCCGTGCCCATCGTGGGGAGAGTGATTGCGTCGGGAGCGACGAGTTTTTGCGCGTGCTCGAGGGCCTCGAACATCTCCGTGTGCAGCTTGCTGACGGGCGCAGCGGGCATCGAGTAAGTGGTATCGCTGGCAACGACCTTTACCTGCGGGTCGTTGATGACCCCCGCCAGCATGTCACGAAACTTCGCGAGGTCTTCATCGGGTAAGGCACGGATGTCAAGCGTGGCTTCCGCAGTGGGCGGAATCACGTTCTCTTTGATTCCCGCTTTCAGCATCGTGGGTACGACGGAGGTGCGCAGCATCGAGTAGTACTGCGGCTTCTTCACCCGCAATTCGGCCTGCACTTTTGGATCGAGCACGTTGCGGTACCAGGCGGCTTGTTCCGGCGGGACGATTGTCGCCAGCCGCTGGAAGAATTCGCGCGTGGTTTCGTTCAGGCGTGAGGGTGTCTCCCATGTGCCCGCTTTGGCGACGGCGGCCGCGAGATGCGTAACTGCGTTGTCGACCCGCGGAACCGAGCCGTGCCCGCTGCTTCCCGTCGCTTGCAGGGTGACGCCGCGCGGAAGTTTTTCCGATGTTCCCACCCCGAAGTATTTGATCTTCCCATCTTCGAGCAGTGCGCCGCCGCCCTCGTTCAGCGAGAACTCGCAGTTGAGCTTGTCCCAGTAGCGCTCAACGACCGCCGACATCCCGGCCGGCGACGACATTTCTTCACTGGCTTCGGCGAGGAAGATCACATCGCGGGCAAGGGGGATCTTTAGCCGTTTCAGCTGCAGCAAGATTTCCAGGTTGGCGGCCAGCATCGCCTTGTCGTCGGAGACGCCACGCCCGTAGAGAAGGCCATCTTTCTCGACGCCGGCGAAAGGATCGACCGTCCAGCGGGCGCGATCGACCGGGACCACATCTTCGTGGGCCATCAGAAGGAGCGGGCGCTTGCTGCCGTCGCCTTTGAGCCGAGCCACGATGCTATTGCGGCCGGGGACGGTCTCGAGCATCTCGGCATCGATTCCTTCGCTCTGCAGCGTTTTCTGCAGGTACTCGGCGACCCGGGATTCGTTGCCGGGAGGGTCCTGGGTATCAATGCGGACCAGGTCGGCGAGGAAGCGAGCAGCCTCTGCCTGGGCTTCCCCGGGATCCGGTGCTGTCTGGGCAATAACGGATATGGCAACAAAGCTCAGGAAAATCGTGGAAATCCCTAAAATTCGATGCATGGCGGGGCCCCCGAAAGCGCCCGATTATACAAAACGAAGGCTGGCGGACGGAAAACGGCCGGAATAGCCGGGGGGCTTGCACGAAACCACTAGCGGAAAGTTGACTCTTCTGCTAACGTGGGCACGCGTTTGAATCAGAATCGGTTGTGAGCAGCATCGAGCTTTACAAGCCTGTATCTGCCCTGCAGTACCTTCCGACTTCCTTCCAGCGTAAATTCACCGAAAGGTATTCGAAAAAAGATCTATGGAACAAGGAACAGTAAAGTGGTTTAACGATGCCAAGGGTTACGGATTCATCAGCCGCCAGAGCGGCGAGGATGTATTCGTGCACTTCTCCGCGATTCAGGCCAACGGCTTCCGCAGCTTGCAGGAAGGCCAGAGCGTGGAGTTCCAGGTGACGAAGGGTCCCAAGGGTCTGCAGGCCGAGAACGTGCGGCCGCTGTAGTCTGAAGATCTCTATGGCGAAGGCTCCGGGCAACCGGAGCCTTTTTCTTTGAGCGGCTTGTTCCCAGGGTTTCAGCCCAGTGTTGGCATCCACAGAACGAATCCGACCCTTGGCGCCGAGCATGGCCGGTTTACGTCGTTGGTCAAAAAGAACGGCGGGACGTGGCCTCGCTTGTGAAGTCGCGTTGGTCGCACCTTCTCCACAAAATTCCCCATCCCTCCACAGGATGTACACAATCCAGCAAGCTTTTGACCTTGCGCGATTTCGCGGCGCGGTGCACATTCAACACAGGGAAGATCCATTGGGCATGAAGTCATCGGTTGAGATTTGTCCGCTGTGCGAGGGCTCTGGATGGAAGGCGGTCAGCGACGGCCTTGATCGCCGTGTCACACGCTGCGATTGCCGACTGAGGGCACGTTCCGAAAAGCTTTTGGACGCCGCGCGAATCCCGAAGCGCTATGAGCACTGCGAGTTTTCCAGTTACACCACCGATTTTCCGGGAGCCCATCCTTCGCTCGCGCTCGCGCACATCAGCGCCTCACGATTCGTCGAAGAATTCGATCCCCGCGAAGGCAACGGTCTTTTGCTGATCGGAAA
>JAFAGX010000324.1 GCA_019237515.1 Acidobacteriaceae bacterium | reverse complement strand
GAGGGTAAGCGTTTCGACTTGGGCCTTTATGAGGCAGGGAGCACGCGCGACGTGCTTTTCGAGAAGCCGGGCATCTCGTACATCTTCTGCAACATTCATGCGGAAATGAGCGCAGTGGTTGTGGCTGTGAACACGCCGTATTTCGGGGTTTCCGACCGCCAGGGGCAGGTTGTGATTCGCAATGTGCCTCCGGCTCCTATTTGCTTCGGGTCTGGTATGAGAGCGCCTTGCCCGACAGTCTCAATGCACTCACACGCGAGGTCAAAATTTCCGATTCCGCTTCTACATTAGGGCGCTTGAGCGTTCCCGCTACCAACCTGCCCCAGGAACATAAGAATCTGTACGGGCGGGATTACACGGCTCCCGCACCCACCAGCCCAACGTACGAGCACCCGTAAAGCCGCTCCCAGCAGCGGATTCAGCCTTCCTGCAGGGCTACGACTGCTTCGTCAGCGGTGTAAGATGGTGCTTCGTTTTTGAACATGCCAGACATCAAGGGGCATTGCATGCAATCCATCCAGCAGATTCTTGCCAGCTATAACGATCGCGCAACGCTCTCGGAAGCTTTCACCATTCCCGCATCCTGGTACGTTGACGCTCGCGTCGCGGAACTGGAACGCACGACCGTCTTCAGCAAAACCTGGCAATTGGCGGGAAGGATTGAGCAACTGGAGAAGCCAGGGCAGTTTGTGAGCACGACCGTCGCTGGTGAACCAATAGTCGTTGTGCGCGGCAATGATGGCGTTCTACGTGGCTTCTACAACGTGTGCCGCCACCATGCTGCCGCGGTGGTCACTGCAACCTGCGGACAAGCTTCATTGCTGCATTGTCCATATCACGGTTGGAACTATGGCTTGGACGGATCACTCAAAGGCATGCCGGAGTTTGATGGAGTCAAGAACTTTGACCGTCAGCAAAATGGCTTGGTTCCAATTCAAGCTGCTAGCTGGGAGAACTTTGTTTTCGTCAACCTGGATCCTCATGCCGGTTCCCTGAACAGCTTCCTCGGTGGACTGGTGAAGAGAGTTGCCCCGCTCGGGGTCAGCAAGTTGCATTATTTCGCGACTCGCGTCTATGACATTGCATGCAACTGGAAGGTGTTTGTCGACAATTACCTCGACGGCGGCTATCACGTTCCTCATTTGCACAAAGGGCTAAGTTCCGTCCTCGATTACAAGGAGTACACGATCGAGAATGAGGACCGCTACTGCTTGCAATCGAGCCCGATGGTCGCCTCGGATGAAGACAAAGCAACTGGAGCCACTCGTAAAGGCGATCGCGCATGGTACTTTTGGCAATACCCTAACCTGATGATCAACTGCTATGAGGGCTACATGGATACAAATCTCGTGCTGCCGATCGACGTTGATCATTGCCGCGTAAGCTTTGATTTTTATTTTGGCGATGTGAGCGAGGCCAAGCGAGCGTACAACGAGCAGAGCGTTTCGGTCGGGGCTCGCGTGCAAGATGAAGACCTGGGGATCTGCGAAGCCGTCCAGCGCGGGTTGAAATCACGTGCTTACGGTGCTGGCAGGTTGTCGGTGCGGCGGGAAGCAGGAGAACACCTGTTCCACAGGCTTTTGGCGGCTGATTTGAAGGCAGGTGTGCAGGCGGCAGCCAATGCCGCTGCCGATTAGATTCCTGGAACTACTGAATCTCCGTCTCGAATTCGTACGCGTTTAATCTGCGGGATGTCAAAAATCCGCTAAGATAATCGTTTTAATGATTGCGTTGAGCGCATCTCGCCTGTACACACCTGTCGAGTGTGTCGAACAACCGCTCGTCGTCCTGGACGGCGACCGAATTGTTGAAATACGTTCGCGAGAATCGCGCTCCGTTCCTCCTGGCGCGCAGTTGATTGATCTTGGCGAGTTGATTCTCGCCCCCGCGTTCCTGGATCTTCACATCCACGGCGGCGCCGGGCAGGATGTGATGAGCGCAGATCCGGCGGGATTAGAAGGCCTGGAACGGTTCTTGGCAAAGCATGGAGTTGGCGCTTATTTCCCGACAACTGTAACAGCTCCCATCGACAAAATTTTATCCGCCCTCGCTCATCTCGCAGATGCAATTGAAGCAGCCGAGCGAAGTGAAGGCTCAGACGCGGCACGGGCTCAGCCAATCGGCATTCACCTCGAGGGACCATTCATCAGCCACATTCGCCGGGGCGTGCACCCGGCTGGCGATCTACTGCCGCCCAAGATGGAATTTTTCGAGCGATTCTGGCAGGCAGCGCGAGGTCACATCCGGGTGATGACGATTGCGCCGGAACTCGAAGGCGCACAGGAACTCATCGCAGAGGCCACACGCCGCGGCGTTTGCGTCAGCCTTGGGCACAGTGATGCAGATTTCGCGACCACTCGCTCCGGGCTCGCTGCAGGAGCGCGTCACTTTACGCATGCCTTTAATGCAATGCGCCCTCTAAATCACCGCGAGCCGGGGATCATTGGCGAAATGCTAACTGATCGCAAGGCATCCGCAGATATTATTGCCGACGGCATCCATCTTCATCCGGCAGTCGTTGATTTGTTTCTGAAGGCCAAGGGGCCTGATCTTGCCGTACTGATTACGGATGCGCTTGCGGCAACCGGCATGCCCGAAGGGCACTATAAACTTGGCAATCTCGATGTCGAGGTTAAGGAGGGCCGATGCACAGCGAATGGGACGTTGGCGGGGAGCGTCTTGACGATGGATCGAGCGGTGCGCAATATCATGCAGTTTGCCGGTTGGGACTTGCAGCACGCGTTGCGGCCGGCGTCGCTCAATCCTGCAAAAGCCGCGGGATTCACGAACCGGGGCAAGCTGGAAGCTGGTTGCCGCGCTGACATTGTAGTCCTTAGCCCTCAAGGCGAGGTGCGAAACGTAATTCTCGGTGGCATCACATCACAAAAAGTAACGGCTTAAGGAGTGACATGGCGGATAAGGGCGGTTTCCCGCATTACATGCTGAAAGAGATCTTCGAGCAGCCACAAGGGTTACGCGATACGATCTCGCCCCGTGTTTCCCTCGAACGCGGGCAAGTTCAGCTCGATGACGTTCGTATTCACGCGGACGACCTGCGTGCCCTGAAGCGGATCAATATCGTGGCATCTGGAACCAGCCGCCATGCCGGCATGGCTGGGCAATATATGATCCAGGAACTCGTCAATATTCCGGTCGAAGTCGACTATGCCAGCGAATTCGAGTACCGCAATCCGCTGATCGGAAAAGGCGAGCTGACAATCGTCATCACGCAATCGGGAGAAACTGCCGACACCACTGCTGCTCAGCGAGAGGCGAAGGCCAAAGGATCGCGTACGATCGCAATCTCGAATGTCATTGATTCCACGATCGCGCGGGAAGCCGATGGCGTCCTATACACGTACGCGGGCAAGGAAATCAGCATTGCTTCGACCAAAGCTTTCACGGCACAGTTGGCGGTGCTCTACCTATTTGCGCTGTATTTGGGACAGGTCCGAGGCAGCCTCAACGAAAATCAAATTCGGGAGCATTTGCGGCAACTCCAAAGCATCCCGGAAAAAATCGAGACCGTGTTGCAATCGGCTCCCGCTTGTGAACGGCTGGCGGAGAAGTACCGTTCCGTGCAGGATTTTCTTTTTCTCGGGCGTGCCATCCATTACCCCATTGCCATGGATGGCGCGCTAAAACTCAAAGAGGTGTCGTACGTTCATGCTGAGGGATATCCCACGGGCGAAACGAAACACGGCCCGAATGCGCTCATCGATGAAAGCCTGCCGGTGGTGATTATTGCAACCTGCGACCAGAATGACCCCGCGGCCGTCCTCCGGTATGAGAAGAATGTGGCGAATATTCAGAATTTCAAAGAGCAGTCGGGCCGGGTGATTGCGATCGCTACCGAAGGCGACAAGCAGGTTGGCGGCCTGGCAGACCAGACGGTCTTCGTTCCGCCGGCCTCCGAGCTTTTGTCGCCGATTCTTGAGATCGTGCCGCTCCAGCTTTTTGCCTATTACATGGCGGTGGAAAAGGGTTTGGATGTGGATCGCCCGCGGAACCTGGTGAAATCTGTGACTATTGAATAGGTTTCACGCTACCCAGGTAACTAGATAACCATCGCCGATTTCACAGGAAATTTACAATTCCGCAATGTCGTTGAAACATGCTGCCCTTATGGTTGTTCCAGCACACGCCCTTCTAACCGGGAGGGTTTTCAGGACGACCTCGGGGGGCTCCGGGTCGTCCTGATTTTCTTGCTGGCTCTTATTCCAAACGCCCCGTTTCACTTCAGGTAAGCGCGGACCAAGCTGATAAGGTCTTCCGTCAATTCCTCCGGAGATTCGCCTCCGCGATTGGGATGAGTGATGTGGAGACGTATGTGATCTTCGAGAATCTCTGCCATCAGGCTGTTCACTCCTCCACGAATGGCGGCGAGCAACATCAGGATATCGGCGCATTCATGCCCTTCACGGACCGATCGCTCGGCAGCATCGATTTGCCCGGCTAGTCGCTTGATGCGGGAAAGCAGTTTTTGCTTCTCTTTTGAGATTTGGGGTGAGTTGTCCTTCATTTTGCCTGCAGGCGGAATTTTCATTGACATATACCGTAGGGGGGTATTATATATAACAAGATTTCGAAATCATAGCAGATTTCCGCTGCAATTCAGAAGAAAGGAGGTAAAACGACATGTCCTGCATGATCTTATTTGCGCAGCCTACGATGGCGACGACACAGTTTTCGCAGGCTGCTTGCGAGGAGATTACCGAGCTCTGCCCGGTAACCCTGAAATCAGAACGCAAGCTGCCCTTGAGCATGAGCTGGGTCGTGGTCACCGACGAGAATGGCAACCGGCAACTCCGCATGTGCTGGAGCGCGGAGCCGGGTACATGAACTCTGCATGGCACTGGGCTAAATACCTCAATTAGCTCAGTGCCTCTGAATCCAGTAATCGTCTCTTAACCGCTTTCCGATACACTAGTGGCTTTTGAAATCGTGGATAAGGTCCGACAACTCGGGCGAGTGGTCAGGCACCCATCATGGATAGCCGTCATCCCGATCATCGCCGTCGCGTGTTTTTGTAGCGTGAAGGCGCTTAGCCAGGAACAGTCCGCGCACTCCACATCCACGCTGCAGTCACCCGATCAAACGCCAGGAACTCCCGGCAAGCGCGGCGGCGAAAGCGACACTCCGACAGACCCGTCCGATGACGACGTCGAAACCATGTTTCCGCACCTCTCGAATACTCGTTTCTGGCTCTCCGGACAGGCGAATTTCATCTTTCAAACGAATCCCAGTTTTAATGCGAAGTACACTGGTCCGCACAGTCTGAATCCAGATTTCGATCGGGCCCTATCGCGGGTTGTAACCGTGTACACAGGGCTTCGACTCAATAACTCCACCGAATTACTGTTCGACCTTGAGGAGGCCGGGGGCAGCGCACTGAGCACCGGGCTCGGGCTGGCCGGGTTTCCGAACCTGGACATCGTGCGCAATCCCCAACTCAGCAAATCTCCTTATGCCGCACGCGCAATGATTCACAAGGTATTCGCACTGAGCAAAGATAAGATCGAGAACCAGCGCAATTCCCTGTCGTTGTTCGATGAACTGCCCCGACGGCGCGTCGAAGTACGCTTTGGAAAATTCGCCATGGCAGACTTTATTGACGTGAATTCTGTCGGCTCGGATACCCACCTTCAATTCATGAATTGGACCATCGATAACAACGGCGCGTGGGATTATGCGGCTGATACGCGCGGCTACACGGTGGGAGCGATTTTGGACTACGAGGATCGCAATTGGGGGATTCGATTTGCGGAAGGGCTCATGCCCAAGGTCGCCAATGGAATTGACCTGGTTTGGCGGCCGTGGCAGGTGCATGCCGAGAACTGGGAATACGAGTTGCGCCGCGGGTTCATTCCACGCAAAGCGGGAGTTGTGCGAGTACTTGCGTATACCAATTACGCGAATATGGGCATTTATCGGCAAGCCATCGACCAGTTCAACGAGCACCTTGTCTCCACACCTGAAATTACGAACCACCCTTGGCACATCACCCGAAAATATGGGTTTGGCATGAATTTCGAACAGAGCCTGACGCCTCATTTAACAGCGTTCGGGCGATTTGGCTGGGACAATGGAAAGACAGAATCGTTTGCGTACACAGAGGTAGATCAGGACTTCGAAGGTGGGCTCGGAGCCCATGGTGCGATGTGGCACCGCAGGCAAGATCGAGCTGCGGTCGCGATCGTAACGAACGGAATCGCGAAAGACCATCAGATTTATCTCGCCCACGGCGGTCTGGGATTCCTGCTCGGCGACGGTGCCTTGCGCTATGGTCGTGAAGATATCCTCGAGGCGTATTACACCGCGCACCTTTGGCGTGGGATTTACATGGGGCCGGATCTGCAGCACATCAACAATCCCGGCTACAACCGAGACCGCGGTCCTGTGTTGGTTGGGAGCGTTCGATTACATCTGGAGTTCTAAGTAGATGCCGCGCATTTACTTGCGACCGGGGTGAGCTTCTCCCTTTTCCGAGAAGAATGAGTACGGCCACTCACCGGCCTTTTTGGGCAACGGCACAGGTTGTAGCGGTGGAGCGGAATCCTTCCAGTCAGCGGGAGTTGGCTTGACACACCAGATGTTTGCGGGCTCGGCGAGTGCAATTCCCACGACCCAGTACTTGCTTTCTGTGCCGAGCGGCACACAGTTCGCGACTTGAGCTTCTGCCGAGCCGCCGTTGGGAAGTTCGTCCAACAACAATGGGAATCCGGCTTCGAGCGGCCGGGAAAGGCGCACTCCGCAACCTTCCATGTTGATCACTAGAGTGTGGCAGTGTTCGGAGAACTCCACCGAGGAATCCAGACTGGTGACCCGTATGGGGATTTGCGCACGAATGCGAGTACTGCGGCGCGGTGGACCTTGAATTGGGGCTATCGTACTCATCAAGAAAAGCAGTTCATCTTGATTGTATTGACCGATACCGGTGTTGAACGTAATTGCGACCCCATTGGAGATAACCGAAGTAACGGTTTGTTGCGGAGTGGGAACCGATATTAGTAGCTGGAAAGCGTGCCCTGGATGCGGGCTCGCTGAAGAGAGTAGGAAAAGGCAAACAGGCCTAACGGCAAGAGCACAAGCGCAAAACCAGCCAGGAATGCGGTCTCCGAGGCCATGGAGGCACGAACGGGCCCTTCGAGCAGCGCCGCTCGCATGGCATTCAGAGCATGAGTAAGCGGGATCAGGTTTGCGGCGACACGCAGCCAGCCTGGGAGATTCGCCACGGGAAACAATGTTCCAGTTAAGAGCCATGCTCCCGAACCCAAGGCCCACAACACAACCGAACCCTTTTGAATGGCAACCTGAAGGGCCGCCGCCATCATGCCGATCGCAACTGCGACAACAAGCGATAATGAAAAAACTATCAGTGAGGCGCCCACATGAGGGGTGCGCGATGGGCTTCCGAACAAAAGCAGTCCAGCTAACAAATACAGAAGAAGCTGGAGTGCACTGCGAAAGCAGTTGGACAACGCGCTCAGGCAAACAACCAATGTGGGCGGCGTAGGTGTAGTCATGAGCACTTCAAACGTGCCACATTGTTGCGCCTCCTGCACCGCCTGCAGGAACGAATGGATTGCCATTACCAGAAAAGTGTAAAAACCCGTCCCGACCACCAGGAATGAGAAATAATCCACGCCTTCGGGTCGGAAACCAGGTCCAATTGCCTTGGCAAGATAGTAGAAAGCAGCCAGTTCAGCCGCCACTCCGCCGATCGTAAGCAGGGAGGCTGAGCGGTAGCGCGTTGCGGTGAGAAAATCGCGGCGCAGGATTGCCGCAGCCTTGTCAGCCGGCCCGCAGCCGATCATGGGCAGTTCTCGATTGCGCAGATCGCATCGTTGACGTCTACCCCTGCCATCGCATCAGGATAAGCGAAGCGCACGTCTGCGGCTGCGGCATGACGGAGATCACCGGCGGAGACGACCCGGCCTCGCTCCAAGACGAGCACGGAGTCAGCGACCGCAGATGCTTCTTCAAGATTATGAGTCGCGACGACAACCGTAGTGCCAGTGGACGACACTTCCCGGACCAACTTCCGGATCTCCGAAGCAGCGGCAGCATCCAGGCTGCGAGTTGGCTCGTCAAGCAAGAGTACAGATGGTTGCTTCATGAGCGCCCTAGCCAGGGCTAATTTCTGACACATTCCGCTGGAAAAATTCATAACCAAAGTATCGGAAGCCTCCAACAGGAGAGTGCGGTCCAGCACAGTTTGAGTGCGATGGCTGCGCGCTTTAATGAGAACGTTATCTAAAGCAGCAAAAAACTCGAGGTTTTCGCGCGCCGTCAGGCGGGGGAAGAACGATCGTTCGTTGGAAATCGCAAAACCGACCTTGGTGCGTACCTGTTGCGCATGCCTACGTGTGTCTGCACCGTGCACAAGAACTCGACCGTGGTCAGGCAAGAGCATCGTCGAGATCAGCCTGAGCAGAGTCGTCTTGCCGCTGCCGTTGGGGCCGAGGACAGCCAGAACGGATCCAGAACTGACCTGCACTGAAAGCTCTCGAAGCGTAAAACTCGGTTCAGCCGCTGCTCGGCTGAACAGTCCACGGCGACCCCAGAACACTTTAGTGACCGATTCGAATGTGATCGCGTTCATCAGTTCAGCAGTGCCAAGTTGGGCAACTCTCACCGGAATTGCAGCGGAAACGGCAATCAGCCTCTGTCATTATAGGTTCGAGAGAACGGTTTACCGGCTGACTGAATTTGTTCATTTTTAATTCATGAGCACTGCTTGCCCGCAAATACCTCAGGTAGATCATCGCAGTCAAAAAGCGTGCCGCGCGAACCGAACCGCCGAATTCACGTTGCTGCTAACCTGCTGTGCACGGCCCGCAATCGATGGTTATGATCTCGAACACGTCCTTAACACAGGCAACCTGATCGGATTTATCAAGCTTGCGCTAGAGCATAGAGTTGTTCCACAGGTGTATCGATTCTTACTCGCACATTCGGAGTTCCTGACGAGGTCGGAGCTTTCAATCGTGCGCACGACATACGAAGACAGCGCTCGCAGGGCTTTGTGTCTCAGCAGTGAACTGGCTCGTGTGGTACGACACCTGGAGAATCGAGGAATCAAGGCAATGCCGTATAAGGGGCCCCTACTGGCGGAGGCCTTGTACGGAGATGTGACTGCGCGGCAGTTCTGTGACCTCGACATTCTGGTTCCACCGGGCGGAGTCCCCGCGGCTAAAAAGGCCCTATCTGATTTGGGCTACAAGCCCCAGATCAGCTTGCAGCTTCCTGAAGAACGACAGTTTATTGCCTCAGGTTACGAATACGCCTTCGACGGAGTTGCAGGCCCGCACGCTCTGGAACTCAAATGGAGGATTCTCCCGCGCTTCTACTCCGTCGACTTTGATATCGAGACGCTATTTGCCAGAGCAGAGCAGGTCAACTTGGGAGGGCGCTCATTTGCAACCCTGTGTGAAGATGACTTGCTCCTCGTACTCTGTGTTCACGCCGCGAAGCACATTTGGGTTCAGCTTTCGTGGGTATGCGATATCGCCGAACTGGCCGGCTCACCCAAAATTCATTGGGACATAGTATGGGCAGCAGCGGAGCGGTTAGGGATCAGACGTATTTTGGCAGTTTCGGTAATGCTGGCGCACAGGTTGCTTGGTTCGGATTTGCCAAATCTCCTGCAGAATTGGTGCGGTCAGGATTCGTTAAGCGAAATTCTTACCGAACAGATTTCGTGCAGGTTGTCCGAGGGGACATCATGCGAGACAGAATCCCTGGATTATTTCAATTTCATGCTGCGGTTGAGGGAACGATGGCGGGACAGACTCCGGTTCTTGTGGCGTCTGGTTTGGACTCCTGGAACGGGCGAGTGGTCAGCCGTACGTCTCCCGGAGAACCTTGCTTTCGTTTATCACCTCGTCCGGTTGGGTCGACTGGTGTGCAAAGTTTTCGGCTCACGGCTGGCGGCCTGTGGCGAAACACCGAATTAGCTGATCTGGTCCGTTAACTTCCCTTCCACCCAGTTGACTGGGGAATATACTGTCCGGTAAGGTTTAAGTAAGCGGTTGTGTGTCTTTGGAGGTTTTATGTTTGAAGGTCTATTTCAGCCCATGCACCTTCTGGTGATTTTCTTTATTGCCTTGCTGGTGTTTGGCCCCAAAAAGCTGCCGGAATTAGGCAAGGGCATCGGCGAGGGCATCCGCGCGTTGAAAGAAGGCATGAAGGACCATCCCGACCAGCCGAAGACCGCTTCGACAGACAATAAAGGTGCCGAACTCAAAAGCTAATTCCCCTTTCCTTCTGTGTTGCCGGCAGCGCATTCACCCAGCTTGCGATCTACGAGTCTCACGCCTCCTGCTTGTCCTGTAACTGGCCCATCAGGTAAGTTGATCCTCTAGCTTTCAAATTCAATTTCCTAACTCCTAAACTCAAGGATTGTATTGGAGGACCTTCATGCGCCCGCTCCTTCTGTTCGCATCGGTGGTTATCTTGGTTTCTTCATTCGCGCTTGCCGACCAAGTGGTACTCAGCAACGGCGACCGCCTCAGTGGGACGATCACCAAATCCGACCAGAAAACTCTGACGCTCAAAACCGACTATGCGGACGAGATCACCATTAAATGGACTGCAGTCCAGGAAATCAGTTCCACTCAGGCGTTGCACGTGGCAAGCCAAAATGGCAAGACTTTCGCGGGTACCGTCACAACTTCCGATGGCAACTTTGTTGTCGCGAGCCCGGCGGGAGCAATCAATGTTCCCAAGGATGAAGTCACTGCTCTCCGCAACGACCAAGAGCAAGCCGCTTACGAACAGGCGCTGCACCCGCCCCTCTGGCGAGGATGGGCGGGCGGCGCAACCGTCGGTTTCGCATTGACCGGCGGCAACAGCGACACTCGAAGCCTGTCGCTGGCTTTCACGGGAGATCGCAAGACCTCAAATGACGAAATCACCATGTACGAAAATACGGTCTATGCGACGAATAACGCTGCGGGAGCGGCACCGCACGTGACCGCCAACACGGATCAAGGCGGGGCTCGCTATAGCCGCAATCTCACTAAAGTCCTGTTCGGCTATGGCAGTGCAGACTTTCAGACCGACGCCCTGCAGGAATTGAACTTGCGTTCGATATTCGGTGGCGGCCTTGGGGTCCACGTCATCAATACCAGCCAGACCACGCTCGATTTTCTCGGGGGCCTTAACTATACGCGTGAGAGTTACGGTTTGGTGGCCGCCACTGCGACCACACCGGCACAGCCTCCGATTATTAAGAGATTTGCCGCCCTCACCGTCGGCGAGGAATTCATGCACAAGTTGGGCGCCTCAACGGTTGTCACCGAAAAGGCCTATTACTTCCCCGATCTGACGCAGAGCGGAGGGCAATACCGCACAACTTTCAACTTCGGAACGGTAACAAAACTAAGTAAATGGTTCAGCTGGCAGAATGCGTTTGGCGATATATATGTGACTAACCCGCCGCTGGGAAAGAAGAAGAACGACGTTCTACTGACAACCGGGCTCAATGTAGCCTTCACACACTGAGTACCGGACGGGTTGCTTTGCGGTGTTTACGGAGTTCACAGGCTTTGCCCCGCCGCGAAGCGTGGGCTGGAAATATTCATTTCAGGGAAGAGGATCACACCTTTCAGTGATGAAGCGCGCTGCAGCCTGATACTGCGCTGCTACCATGCTGATAGACTCGCGAGGAGGCTCCATGGCCCGAAAAACCGAGATTTCGCGCAAGCTGCAAAAAAGGGCGGAGCTAATGATCCCAGGGGGGGTGAACTCGCCGGTACGGGCCTTCCGTTCGGTCGGAGGGGAGGCTCCGTTCATCGTGCGGGGCGAAGGCGCACGCATCTATGATGCGGATGGAAACGATTACATCGATTACATCGGCTCCTGGGGACCGCTGATCCTTGGCCACGCCGCGCCCGCAGTCGTGGAAGCAGTCAGCGAGGCGGCGTGCAAAGGCACCAGCTTTGGAGCGTCTACCCCGACGGAAGCCGATGTCGCAGAGATCGTGCTCTCGGCCTTCCCCCACATCCAGAAAGTGCGTTTTGTGAGTTCGGGAACCGAAGCCACCATGTCGGCGATTCGTCTCGCTCGCGCCTATACCAAACGTAAATACATTGTTAAATTCGAAGGCTGCTATCACGGCCATGCCGACGCCCTGCTGGTGAAGGCTGGTTCGGGCGTCGCGACGTTGGGTATACCGGGTTCAGCCGGCGTTCCGGAAGAGTTCACGCAGTTCACGCTTGCACTTCCGTTCAATGATACTGACGCGTTGGAGCAGGCGTTTGCCAAATTCAAGCACCAGATTGCTTGCGTGATCGTAGAGCCGGTTGTGGGAAATATGGGCTGTGTTCCGCCGGCGCGTGGGTACTTGGAGGCACTACGAGCGATTACTCAACGCGACAAAGCCGTTCTGATTTTTGATGAAGTTATGACCGGGTTCCGCGTGGCGTTCGGCGGCGCGCAGGAACTGTACACCATCACTCCCGATCTCACTACCATGGGGAAAATCATTGGCGGTGGCTTGCCAGTTGGCGCTTATGGAGGACCTGCGGAAATTATGGACCTGGTGGCCCCACTCGGGCCGGTCTACCAAGCCGGCACACTTTCAGGAAATCCACTAGCCATGGCGGCAGGACTGGCAATGTTACGTCAACTCCGCGAGCACAAGAGAGAAATATATCCGCGCCTTGACAAGTTATCCGCCGAACTTGTCTCGGGCGTGACCGCTGCCGCCAAAGAGGCAGGGGTTGCGATCTGCGCGAATCGTGTGGGTTCAATGTTCACGTGGTTTTTCACTGCGGGCCCCGTGACCGACTGGAATTCCGCCGCTAAATCCGATGCCGAGGCCTTTGCCAGGTTTTTCCGGTCTATGCTGGACGCCGGGATCTATCTTCCACCCTCGCAGTTCGAAGCGGCTTTTCTCAGCGCAGCTCACAAACCAGAAGACATTGAGCAGACAATCGCAGCGGCAAAACAAGCGTTCGCGCTTGCTCATGCTTAGTCTCTGCTGAGAACTGAGAACTGATTGCTGGGAACTGTTCTTCCTAGCATCTGCGGAATGGTTAAGAATTCAGATCCCTGCGATTTGCACCAAGAAATCAAGTGATCCGTCGCGATCAGCGTCTGCGCGCGATCGGCACCGAAAGCAACATGGCTGCCGTCATGCAGAAGGATAACGTCGCCACCGCGTACCTGGGATCGCACCTTCTGCTCGACGTACTGGGCAGCTTTTCCTTGCCAATCGTATCCGGTGACTCGCCACATAATGGGTTCGAGCCCCAGGCTTCGCGCTACACGCAGAGTTCCGGGACGCCTTCCACCAAAGGGCGGACGAAATAGAAGAGATTCCGTGCCAAGGGCATCCTGAATGACTTGCGAACAAGTTTCGAGTTCGCGCCGAGTTCGGCGCGCGGAAGCAAAGATCAAATTTGGATGCGAGAACGTGTGGTTCCCGATTGCGTGTCCAGCTTTGAGGATTTCTCGGGCCAGATCGGGGCGGAGTTTGACGTATTTACCAATGAGAAAGAAAGTCGCATGTACCTCGTGTTTTGCAAGGATTTCTAGAAGGCGAAGAGTGTGCGGATCATTAGGCCCATCGTCATAGGTCAGTGCCAACTGCATTGCTCCACGCGGCAAGCCGACAAACGTTCGTCCGTACCACTGTCCTGTCGGGGACATCGTTTGATAACCCGCGGCGCAAGCTGCCGCGGCAGCACCAGCCACGCTGACTACGGATCGCAACATGGCATCATTGTAAACACCGTAAGGAAATTGCGGATTTTCGATTGCCGACTTCGATCTCGGTGCTCTTCCAGAATTGGCAATTGGAACTCGGAGCTTGGCAATCGTACGGGTTTACTTTTCGCGCAATTGCAAGCCGCGCGCTGGCGCGATATTCTGCCATTCGAAGCAGCGATTCTTCCGAGACCATGGCCAATCTCTTTGATCTCCCTCGTTACATTGCAGTGGAAGGTCCCATTCGCGTTGGGAAAAGCACGCTGGCAGGAATTCTGGCCGAGCGCCTGAATGCCCAACAGGTAATGGAACCCGAGGACAACCCCTTTCTCGCCTCCTTTTATGAAGGCGAACGAGGAGCAGGCTTTCAGGCCCAGTTCGCGTTTCTGATTCGCCGCTTTGAACAGCTGCAGGCCCTCGATGTCGGACCACTATCGCAACGAAACGTTGTGACCGACTTCATTTTTGAAAAGGACAAGATCTTCGCTTGTCTGAACCTCTCGGACCAGGAACTCGACACTTATAACCGATACTACAATCACTTTCGCGAGCAGCTGCCCACTCCCGATCTCGTCATCTATCTGCAAGCCACGCCGGAAGTTCTTAAGAAGCGCCTTAAGAAAAAGAACGCGGTAAGTGAGAAGGCGATCAGCGAAGATTATCTGCAAGAAGTCATCAAGGCCTACGAACACTTCTTCTTTCACTACACTTCTTCGGATCTGCTGATTGTGAACACCTCAGAGATTGATTTTGTGGAGCGCAACGAGGACCTGCAGGAATTGTTGCGAAAAGTTTCTGCTCCCATCAAAGGCACACAATACTTCCTGCCGCTGGGCCGCCAGGAAGCGGCGAGCGCGTGAACTGATAGCTTCGGAGAGTTTTGCTGGAATATCGCTCCATTTGAAACCTGTCTGCCGCACTCGTATACTTGCAGCCCGCCATGAAGGTCGTGGTAATCATTCCGGCTGCCGGCCTGGGTACGCGAATGGCCTCAGCTCCGGCGGGAGGCAAGAAGCCTGCGGCCAGCAAGCAATTTGCTGAACTGGGCGGCATACCAATCCTTGTCCATACATTGCGGCGGTTTGCCGCGAACCAGGAAGTTGGGGAAATCTCAGTTGCTGTACGTGCTAACGAGATGAATGCGTTCCGGCAAATGGTCGAGAGAGAATCCGAGAACTTGAAGCACAAACGCGTTCAGCCGGTCGAAGGTGGCGAGCACCGTCAACATTCGGTGGCGAATGCGATTGCAGCAATCTCCGCTGCTCCTGGCGATATCGTGCTCGTTCATGATGCGGTACGGCCGTTCGTGAGCGAGGAAATCATTCACAATGTGATCCAGGCAGCGCAGAAGTATGGGGCAGCTATCGCCGGGATTCCGGCGGTCGACACAATCAAGCAAGTGGAACGGACTGCGGAAGGAGCTTTGATCACCTCAACGATCCCGCGTGAGCGGATCGTTATGGCGCAAACGCCTCAGGGCTTTCGCTATGACGTGATCAAAAAGGCGATTGATGAGGCTGCGGCCGATGGATTTGTGGGCACGGATGAGGCTTCACTGGTTGAGCGTTCGGGGCATGAAGTCGCGGTCGTGATGGGGTCGCCGCGCAACATTAAAATCACCACTCCGGCTGATCTTGAGCTGGCCAACTTTTATCTGACAAACCAAACCGATTAATCCTACAGATCCGACGTCATGCGGCGGGCAAGAGCACATCAACGATCGGCACCGGTTTGCTAGACTGCTTTCATGCTGGCGGATTATGCCGTGCTGGTCGAGGATTCTCGCGGACGCCGCTATCCCGAGCTGCCGCATCCCTATCGCAATGATTTCCAGCGTGATCGCGACCGCGTCATCCACTCACGCGCGTTTCGACGGCTCGATTCAAAGACCCAGGTGTTTACCCGCCGCTACTCCGATCACTTCCGCAATCGGTTGACGCATACGCTGGAAGTGGCGCAGATTGCCCGCACCATAGCCGCTCAACTCAGACTGAACGTGGACCTGGTCGAGGCTCTGGCGCTGGTCCATGATGTGGGTCATCCGCCATTCGGGCATGCCGGCGAGAAGGCTTTGGATTCCGCCATGCGCGAGCACGGTTCTTCTTTTGACCACAACCTGCATGCATTGCGCATCGTTGAGGATTTTGAATTGCGATACGCGGCTTTTCGCGGACTGAACCTGACGTTCGAAGTGCGGGAAGGAATTATTAAACATTCGCACGAATACGACGCCGCCCAGTTCCCCGAGTTATCAGAATACTTGCTAAATCAGCGTCCACCGCTGGAGGCCCAACTTATTGATCTTGCCGACGAAATTGCATATACAGCGGCTGACCTGGACGATGGATACGAGGCCCACCTGCTGACGCTCGAAGAGACTCGCCAGGGACTCCCGGGGTTCGATGTGTTCTATCGCGAAGCCGAGAACAGATGGCCAAGTGCCGCTGAAAAGCTGAAGTTTAACGAGGCACTCAAGCGAATGCTGGATTGCTTTGTAGGCGACCTTATCCGCACAACCGAGGTAAACATCCGAAAAGCCGGTGTTCTCAACGTGGATCATGTGCGAGTTCATCATTCCCGGTTGGTGAGCCTTAGTGCAGACATCGAAAATCAGCGTCGCCGGGCGAAGAACTTTCTTTACAGCACCCTCTACTACAGTCCAGCATTTGATTCGG
>JAFAGX010000389.1 GCA_019237515.1 Acidobacteriaceae bacterium | reverse complement strand
TGGGACCGCGTGGACCTGTGTTCAATCCTGCCTTTCCTAATAGCCGACCGCTGTTTGGCTTCAACCCTCAACCCCACACAGGTCAGCACCATCATCGGAATGGGAACGTACCAGCCGGTTGGGGCGGGTATTATGCAGTGCCATACGGTTACTACGATCAAGGTGATGTAGCGGAAGATCCGCAGGATGACCGATACAACGGAGGCCCCACCATTTTCGACCGGCGCGGTCCAGGAGAGCCCTCGCGATCCTCCCAGTCCGATTCGTCAGACCACTATCAAGCTGAATCCGCTCCAGTCCTCCAACAGCCTGACCCGGCAACGGCCCCCGATCAGCCCGAAACCGTGCTGGTCTTTAAAGACGGCCACCAGGTTGAGGTCGAGAACTATGCCATCGTCGGCAATACTCTGTACGATTTGACCGACGGCAGGCGGCGTAAGATTCCCCTGTCCGAATTGGATGTCGAGGCTACCACGAAGCAGAATGGCGATCGCGGCATTGACTTTGAGTTGCCATCGGGATCCTGAGTCTTCTATGCCCAAATGGCTGCTTATCGCGTTAGTGATTGCCGGTTTAGCGGCCTGCAGCGCAGCGCAAACGCGGGGCGGATTTGGTAGCTTTCACAATGGCGGCGGAATCCGCATTGGCCCCGGTTTACGGAGCGGATACGGCCACAGCTCTTCCAGAGGAGTTTTCCTTGCTGATCCATTCTGGTATGCCGATTATCCGGCACAATCCGTCGCAAATGACGCGCCCAGTTCGTCCGTCATTGTGGTTCAGCCGAGTGCCCCACCAGCACCGGCCGAGCCAAGGCCAGAGCCGCTGATGATCGAGTGGCAAGGCGACAAGTACGTCCGCTTTAGCGGCCAGCGCGAAACAGCTATCGCCGATTACTCTGAATCTGCTGCCACTGGCCAAGTGCGTAACGAAAACGCTCTTCGCACCAACAGCCGCCGGGCACAAACCGCTCAGAACGATCCAACCCCAGTTACACTCGTTTATCGCGATGGCCGCCGCGAACAAGTGACCGACTACGTAATCGCAAATGGAAAGCTCTATGCCCGCGGCGAATACTGGCGCGACGGCTTCTGGACCAAAACTGTGCAGCTCTCCAACCTCGATATCCAGGCAACGCTACGCACAAACGCTCAAGCTGGCGTGAATTTCGTTCTTCCTTCCAGCCCCAACGAAGTCATCACCAGGCCGTAACACGAATTCAATCACCTGCCGTTGCCAAACGAACCCCGGTTCGAAATACATCATTCTGTCGGACGTCACGGATGCGCAGCATCGGGCGTTCCACAACGTAGTAGGAAGAGCACGCGAAAATCAAAGCAAGTGGCAGTGCGAGGTAGATCGGCCACGGGTCCGGACGATAAAAGAACAACTGCTGCCAGAGATACAAGCTATAGCTGATCTTTCCCAGGAACACCGCAGGTGCCCAGTTCAGTATCCAGTAGCGACTCTGAACCGCGTGCACGATAAGCCCAGCAATTGAGAGATGCATAAGTGGCCAAAGAACAAAAAGCATCAGCAAAGTGCGAATCGGTGTATTGGCAGGAAACTGTGGCACCAGCGCGATGACCAGCATCATGGCAGACGCTTCTCCGTGCCCAATGACGGGAATCCGATCTGCAAGGAATGCTAACAGACACCCAACGGCAATATTGTCCGCCACTGCCGGAAACGTGCCATATCCCCCGCCGCGCACTTTGAAGTAGTAACAAACGGCGCTGTAGATGGGTGTCAAAGCCATTATCCCGATGAGAATTTTTGCGCGTAGGTGAACACAGTTGCGAAAGACGGCCGGCCAAAGAACATAGAACTGCTCTTCCACGCTCAGCGACCAGAGATGACCGATGAACCAAGGCGCTCCCATATCGAAGTTCACCAGGTACAGGGCCACGGCCCCGAGATCGTACCAGCGCACTTCATGCCAGTACAGGATGAGCGCAGGAATTAGAAAAGCAACGGCCGCAGGGAAGATTCGGTATGCTCGTCGAATGTAAAAATCACGCAGGCTTATGCGGCCCGTTTTTTGTTCCTCCCGCAGCAGCAGAGTAGTGATCAGGTAACCGGAGATGACGAAGAAAATCCGGACCCCAACATTGCCATACACTGCCAGGAAGGTTAGTTGATGGTGTCTGAGCGCCCAGTGACCTGCCAAAACCAGCAGAATCGAAATTGCCCGCAGACCATCGAGCGACGGGATACGTCTCATTGCCGCAAATCATAGGTTGCAATTCCTCCCTGCCTGAGTGTCTTCGCAGAGTCCCCTCTCCAGCCAGTCGACCTGAATATGCTATAATTTAACCACTCAAATAATTAATTAAGTTCCGTATTTACAAATATTTACGAGTTGCGCCTCCCAGCCTCGATAGATTGAGAATCAGCTATGGCAGATGAACAAAACCCCCAACTTCCCCTAAACCCGCCCGGCGGCGGAGATGGCTCCGGTATCCCTGGTGCCGCCAACATTCAACCCGTCAACATTGAAGAGGAGATGCGGCGGTCGTATCTCGACTATTCGATGTCGGTGATCATAGGCCGCGCGCTCCCCGACGTCCGCGACGGATTGAAGCCGGTGCATCGGCGGATTCTTTATGCCATGCACGATATGGGCATTCTTCACAACCGCAAATATGTGAAGTGCGCCAAGGTCGTCGGCGAATGCTTGGGAAAATATCATCCTCACGGCGATGCAGCCCTTTATGACGCACTCGTTCGTATGGCGCAACCGTTCTCGTTGCGCTATCCGCTGGTTGATGGTCAGGGAAATTTCGGCTCAGTCGACGGCGATCCGCCTGCCGCCTATCGGTACACGGAATGCCGCATGACCCGCATCTCCGAAGAGATGCTGAGCGACATCGACAAAGATACGGTCGACTTCGTTCCAAACTTTGATGAGTCCACGCTCGAACCTCTAGTTCTCCCGACCCGCATTCCGAACCTTCTGATCAATGGTTCCAACGGGATCGCGGTTGGCATGGCCACCAACATTCCACCCCACAATCTGACTGAGATCGTCGACGCGACAATTTTGCTGGTCAATAATCCACAAACACCGCTGCCGGAAATTTTGAAAATTGTTCAAGGACCGGACTTTCCAACTTACGGCATCATCCATGGAAAAGCCGGCATTCTCGATGCCTACAAGAGCGGTCGCGGCCGATTTATGATGCGTGCCAAGGCTGCGATCGAGAACATCACCAAAGAACGCCAGGCGATTGTGGTTACTGAGATTCCGTACCAGGTCAACAAAGCCCGTCTGATTGAGCGCATCGCAGATCTGGTGAACAACAAGACCGTCGACGACGTTTCCGACATCCGCGACGAGAGTGACCGCGACGGAATGCGCATCGTGGTCGAGCTGAAGCGCGGCGGCGAACCGCAGCTCGTGCTCAACCAGCTATTCAAACACACGCAAATGCAGGAAAGCTTCAGCATGATCCTGCTTGCGGTGGTCAATGGACAGCCCAAAGAAATGGGGTTGATCCAGGCAATTCAGTACTTCATCGACCATCGCGTCGATGTTGTTCGCCGCCGCACCGCGTTCCTCTTGGCGAAAGCCCGTGAGCGCGAGCACATCCTGGAAGGCTATAAGACTGCCCTGGATCATCTCGACAACGTGATCACGATCATTCGCGGGAGTGCCAACCGCGCCGAAGCTCGCGATAATCTGGTTCTCTACTTTGCGGGTAAGAAGATTGACATCAACACTACCGGTCGCGCGCCGAAGGTTGATCTGGAGAAGCCGTTCACGGCGACTCAGGCCGATGCCATTCTCGAATTACAATTGCACCGCCTGACCAGGCTTTCGATCGATGAAATTACTAAAGAATTGAATTTGACTCGCGAAAATATCGCCGAGTTCGAATCCATTCTCGGTTCAGAAAAGAAGCTTCGCGGTGTCATCATCAAAGAGCTGGAAGAAATCAAGAAACTGTATGCGGACGAGCGGCGCACCCTGATTGAAGATGAAGCTGCCGAAATTCACCTGGAAGACCTGATCGCCGATGAACAAGTCGCAGTGACGGTCAGCCACGGCGGCTATCTCAAGCGCACGCCCATTTCTACCTATCGCATGCAGCGCCGCGGAGGCACTGGCCGCACTGGCATGAAGACGCGCGATGAGGATTTCGTCGAGCATCTGTTCATTGCGTCCACGCACGCCTACATTCTGATCTTCACAAACACAGGCCGCGTGTATTGGCTCAAAGTGTATGAAATCCCCGATGTCAGCGCCGCCGGGAAGGGCAAGCACATCGGCAACCTGGTCGGTTTGCAGCCTGGCGAAACCGTCCGCACCATGCTGGCGGTCCGCAATCTGGAAGAAGAAGGCAAGTACATCTTCTTCGGCACACGCATTGGCACTGTGAAAAAGACCGAGCTGAAGGATTTCTCGCACGTGATGTCGCGGGGCATCATCGCCATTGGCATCGACAAAGGCGATGAACTTGTTGGCGTTACTCTCACCGATGGTAATCAGATCGTCTTTCTCGCTTCCCATGATGGCCAGGCAATTCGCTTCGACGAAGAGGACGTTCGGCCGATGGGACGACCTGCATTCGGCGTGCGAGGCATGAAGCTCGATGAGGGCGACTACATCGTCGGCATGGCAACCACGCCCAAAGACGTGAAGAAGGCCGAAGAAGATGCCGAGAAAGTAAAAGCCAAAGCCGGAGTTGCCGAGGCGGTCGCAACCGATGAAACGCTGCCGATTCGAGGTTCGCTGATCCTCTCGGTCACCGAAAACGGCTATGGCAAGCGCACCCCCGCCGTCGAATATCGTCTGCAGTGACG
>JAFAGX010000435.1 GCA_019237515.1 Acidobacteriaceae bacterium | reverse complement strand
GCGACGATAAAACCGCGTTTGGCTCGCATCCTTATTTCTGCCTACGGCCTATCGTCTCACCGCGTGTTCCGCCGGCTCACCTACGCCCGCGTCGCTTGCCAGCTTCGCGGCTTTGTCCGTCGCCTCCCAGGTGAAGTCCGGATCATTACGGCCAAAATGCCCGTAAGCAGCGGTCTTCTTATAGATCGGACGGCGCAGGTTTAGCGATTCGATAATTCCTTTCGGCGTGAGCTTGAAATGCGCGCGCACCAGATCAGGGATGATCGTTGGATCCACTTTCGATGTGCCGAACGTATCCACCAGAACGCTGACCGGATCCGCTACCCCGATGGCGTACGCGAGTTGTACTTCGCACCGATCTGCCAATCCTGCTGCGACAATATTTTTCGCAATGTAGCGCGCCATGTATGCGGCTGAGCGATCGACCTTGGTCGGATCTTTTCCGCTGAAACATCCGCCGCCGTGGCGTCCCATTCCACCGTACGTATCGACGATGATTTTGCGCCCAGTCAGGCCGGTGTCTCCCATCGGCCCACCGACCACGAATCGTCCTGTGGGATTGATGTGGTACTTGGTGTCCGCGTCGAGCATTTCCGCGGGGATGGAATGCTGAATGACATGCTGCAAAACTTCCGCTCGCAGTTTTTTGTTGTCGACCGATTCCGAATGTTGCGTGGAAACGACGACCGCATCCACTCTCACCGGCTTGTGTTTCGCGTCGTACTCAACCGTGACCTGGGATTTTCCATCCGGCCGCAGAAAATCCAACTGCCCGCTCTTCCTTATCTGCGCCAATCTGTGCGTCAATCGATGCGCCAAAAGGATGGGCGTCGGCATCAATTCCGCATTTTCATCGGTCGCATACCCAAACATCATTCCCTGGTCGCCGGCGCCGCCGGGATCTACGCCCATGGCGATGTCGGGAGACTGTTCGTGAATGGAAGAGATGACGGCGCAAGTTTCGTGATCGAAACCGTAAGCGGCGTCGGTGTAGCCGACCGACATCACGGTGCCGCGCACGATCGAGGGAAAATCGACGTAGGCTTTGGTGGTGATTTCGCCGGCGATGAATGCGAGGCCCGTGGTCATGAGCGTTTCGCAAGCGACGCGGCTTGCCGGATCTTCGGCGAGGCAAGCATCCAGGATCGCGTCAGAAATTTGATCAGCAATTTTGTCGGGATGACCTTCGGTCACAGACTCTGAGGTGAACAGATAAGGGTTCTGCGGCAAGTCACTTCTCCTTTATCGCGGTGTCGATGTTGCCTCTGATGGGGCTGTGATCAGAGCACTCTAAGAATGTACTGGACATCGTGCAGTTGTTAAAAGCCTACCAAAGGAAGATACCAGCATGCAATGACTTTGGATGCGGAAACAGGTGATTACAGCTAACGGTAATCAGGGCGGGGCCAATGGTGAATTTGAATATTAATCAACCACTTGCGACATAGCGTCATGGTTGCGGCTGCTGCGCGGCGGCCGGCGGCGTCTTAGAAACTGACCGCAATCCCTGTGCGGTGAAGGCCAAAGTTTTTACTTCACCGGATTCTCCCTGATGAGGCAGCGCCTTGCCGTTGAGTTCAAAATTCAGAGCGCCGATATTTCCAGTTTTGACGATGATTTCGTTGTGGGCGCGCACGGTTTTTTCGCCGGACTGGGTCAAGGTGAGCTCGCTTGTTACCTCTCCGTCGACAGTGATAGACAGCCATGCTTCCTCGTCTGCCTTGATGCGCAATACGAGGCCGCGCTCGACTGGTGCTGGGGCGTTTTCTGGTGAAGTACTAAGGGCGGAAGTCCCGACAGATTTGCCAGCCCCAAGGGGCTGGGTGGAGCTTTGCCCACTGGTTGAGGATTGGGATGAAACTGCCGCTTGCGGAGGTGGAATATTGGTTGCCGAAGCCCCAGGAGATAGCGGTGGAGTTTGCGGCTGAGCAGCTTGTGGCTGAGAAGTTTGGGCAGGTTCTTTTTCACGAGAATTGGTTGTGGCTCTGAAATAGAAACCCCAGATCGCAAATCCGAACGCGGTGATGAGGAGAATGGTGGCGAAAATTCCCCAAGGCAGACTGGCGGCCCGCTCGATTTTGGGTTGAGGCGGAAGCTCAAGAACTGGAGGTTCATCGATGGCGGGAGCAGTTGGCTGACTTGCACCGGCGGCGGCCAAATAGTCAGATACGGTTTGCTCTTCATCGAGGCCAACGCAGCGTGCATAGGCTCGCACGAAACCTTTATTGAAAATACCGCCGGGAAGGCGTTCAAAGTGATCTTCCTCTAAGGCTTCGAGGAAACGAGTGCCGATTTTGGTGGACTTTGAAATCTGCTCAAGAGTGATGCCACGCTTCTCGCGC
>JAFAGX010000360.1 GCA_019237515.1 Acidobacteriaceae bacterium | reverse complement strand
TGGTGTCGAGAGATACCGGGGGGGCGCTCTGCCCGACGGACACTTGGGCTACCATGCCGACGAGAATGGCAACAGTAAGCCTCCGCAGCTTGAAGTCCAGAAAACCTCCAATGAGAGTTTCAGATGTGAGCGCTACCTGCCAGTTTAAGAGCTTCTGAGCAGAGGGTCAATCGACCAGACTTATCCCTGGGACGACCCTTTGACAATGAAAAAATCGGACTTTTTAGCCTTTGACGCTGATCTTGGAAAACGACAGGACTGCCGTTCCGTTGGTTGGGCGACCCATGAACGTTGCCGGCCGGAAGGTCGTAAAAATCAACACATTTTTGAGGAGCGGAGGAAGCTCTTTGGGTTCCTGGGGATTCGAAAGAACACGGTAATCCTGCACACGGCCATTGGAGTCCACGTACGCCTCAATGACCACGGAATCGTCCTTAATCTCCGTCAGCGAATTGCTGAACTCAGAATGCTCCAACTGAGGCGCGGTGTTCAGGAGAATCGGAACATCAGATCCGGCACGCAGCGGCAGCGCAAGGAACCCCATCAGGAACACTAACATCACTACTGCACTCGCCAGTCCTGCGGTGGCAGGCACCATGAACCCTTGAATGGCGTTCTCCAGACGAACCCACAAACCGTACAAGAATGGTTCACGAGAACGCGCGACTTCCCGCGAAATTGCAAGGCGAAGTTTCAATGCGAGATCATCTGGAGCTTTACGACGACCTACCGCCGTCAGCAACTGCTGAGTTTGACGAAGCAATTGATATTCGTGACTGCAATCTTCACACGTCTCCAGATGCCCATTGAGCTTGAGCATTTGGCTGCCGGTCAGCACACCATCGAGGTACGGCGACAGCAATAATTGGACGTGAGAGCAATTCATGACGCTACCTCGAACTCTCCTCCCTCATAGTAGGCTTGCGCGTTTTGTGGCTTCCGTGCCGTAGAACCTTCTAGTCCCAGTTCGGCACCAACCTCGCGAACATAGGAACTGAGTCGCTGTTTGAGCGCCTGACGTCCGCGGGTGATGCGAGATTTCACTGTGCCCAGCGAGACCTGCATGATTTCCGCAATCTCCTCGTAAGACATGTCTTCAAGATCCCGAAGGATTACGGCGCTTCGGTACGGCTCCGGTACTTTGCGCAATTCCTCTTCAACTCGGAGCCGAACCTCTTCATGGGCATATCGTTCGAATGGCGAATCCTCTTGATCGGCCAGGCAATCTCGGATCCCGGCTGCGTTCTCGCCTTCGTGGGCTGGGGGATCAATCGAAGTTTCCCGCGACTTATGACGAAACCACCAGCGCCGTCGATTCGATGCTTCGTGCAGAGCGATACGGTAGATCCAGGTTTTTAAGCTGGACTCCCCGTGAAAATGCTTGATCCCACGAAAAACCTTGAGAAAAACTTCCTGAGTGGTATCGGCAGCATCCGCCGGATCGCTTACCATTCGGAAAATGACGTTATAGATGGGCTGCTGAAACTCGGCGATCAACCAGGCGTAGGCTTCCTCTGATCCAGCCTTCAGTTCGGCCACGATTGCCGATTCCTGACTGCGAATTCCAATCGCTCCCGCGAGATCACCCAATGTTGCTGCTCCCGCCATCACTCTCATGGCGTAAGCTCCATTATAAGTTGATTCCGCGCAGGTTGCTTAACTTCTCGCTGGCCCATACCGATGGGAAGACCCCTCTCACAGGTAATAGACTCCATACCCTTGCTGCAGGTTCCCGCCTTAGAGCTTCTTTAATCAGCTATTTACAAAGACGACCTCCAGATGGGCATATTTCTCAGCAAGAACCAGGTAAGTTTGCGACTATTGCGGAGGGCTTTGCGGATTCTGAGGGGGTGTCTGCGGTTTCGAATCGGTGCCCGCAGACGGCTTCGGCTGAGCACCCGTCGTTGTGGGCTTCGTTGTTTTCGTGGATTTCTTCTTAACGGTCTTCTTGGGCAGCTCAGTATCGTCAACAACGGTTTTTTTCGGTGGCGGTGCCGCGGCTTGCTGAGCAGCTTCGAGCGTCTGGACCTGTGTTCGCAGGCGAGCTAGTTCGCCTTCCTTTGCATTGGCCAGGGTGTCCATGCGATCGGCGAAAGCGCGCCGCGCGCGCTCGAGAGCACTTAAATCATTCTGCAAAGTTTGGAATTCGTCCCGCGAACCAAATGCACCCGCAGATTCGACGACCGAACTGAAGACCCCGTACAGTGCATCAAGGTTGCGGTACAGTTCGAAAGTAGTTGCTACGTTCTCAGGAGAACTGCGCAACTTGGAGACAATCTCGGGCAGCGCATTTTGCAAGTTTCGCGCCAGGGACTCGACGTCCTGCTGGGTTGCGCGCTTGGTGTTTCCGTCAGTCTTCCATCTCTCGATCCGCAGCTTCGCTAAATCCAACTGCGTGGCCTGCGACGTTTGCTCCAGTTGTGAGAGCAACAGATTCAGCTCACTGACGGAAGAGTAGGGAATCGGCGCCGCCGAGGCCGGCGATGCAGAGGACGGAGTCTGAGCCGCCGCCAGCGCGCTGAACAAAATCGAGAAGCAAACGTATTTCGAGGCAGACCCGAGCTTCATGCCAATGTCATTCTCAGCATACCGATTTTCGCTTTGTTCGTAAATTACAAGTCAGCAGCGTTGAGGTGTTTGACTCTGTTCAGGACGTGAGCGAAAATTGTGGTATCCCGCCAGCGTGGGCCTGTGGCGCAGTTGGGAGCGCGCTTCCATGGCATGGAAGAGGTCGTCGGTTCGAACCCGACCAGGTCCACCAGCCTTACTCAATGGTCACCGTCTACATCCTGCAGAGCGCGACAGGCGGAAATTCTATATCGGCTGCACGAGTGACCTAAGTGCGCGATTGCAAGAGCACCAGCGGGGACAAACGACCTCAACCTGCAGCCGGGGACCTTGGAAATTGGTTTTTCAAGACGAATTCGAAACCTTAGCCGAAGCCCGCCGGCGAGAACGCCAGCTGAAGAGTTGGAAGTCGCATCGATCCATTCAAGAGCTGATTACTTTGACAAGGCAGTCCGGCTGAGCGCGTCCCGGCCTGCCGGGAAGGTCGTCGGTTCGGACCCGACCAGGTCCACCAAGTCCTCTGCTTCAACAGATCACCGGCAACTCGACCTCCGACGCAAGCCAACCTGGGTTGTCAGAGGTTGCAAACATTTTCTTAACAATCAAATTACAGCGGTGCCCAATCGAAGCTCCTTATGTGGAATCCAATCCGTTGAGTGATCACTCATAAAAAATTTCTTTAGGGAGATTCCATGAAAAAACACTATGCAAGCATTCTGCTCACCCTCGCGTCGCTAATCGGCCTAGGCTTGAGCGCGGTAGCGGAGCAGCCTGAGGCCGTCGCTACCGTGCCGTTCCCTTTTGTTGCTGCTGGTCGCCTGCTTCCTGCAGGCAAATACACGGTGAGTCGGGTTTCGGACGATGGGGTCGGACAACTGAGTATTCGCAACTACGAGAAGGGCGTCGGTGCGCTCGTCTTAGCGAGCAATCTGAACAGGATCTCGACCGACACTTCCAAACTCACATTCGAACAAGTCGGGGACATGCATTACCTGCACACCATCGCGTCGCATGATGGTGTCTATACGATCGATTTGCCGCGATCGGTCAATCTTGTTGCCGGGACCAAACAACAGGGCAACATGTCAGCTTCCGGAACAAACTGATTCGAGGAGGATTCTTTCAGGATGACACCACGAGCACGTTCTCTTAACAGGTAGCTGAAACCACATCATGAGCGCAACGCCGCTTTGCGACTTTGCGCTCTTAACTTCATACCTATTCAGGTCCACTAACAGTTCACGGCGTGTACGCGGGTCCTCGCAGCACCTTTCCTGGCGTGCTTCCTGTCATTCTTCCGTTGTCAATCACCGGAACGCCGTTGATCAAAACGTACTCCATCCCATGCGACAACTCATTCGGATTATCAAACGTGGCCACATCACGAATTGTGTCTGGATCGAAGATGACGACATCCGCCCACATGCCGCTCTTCAGCACGCCACGGTCGGTGAAACGCATTCGCTCCGCCGGAAGCGCGGAGAATTTCCGAATCGCATCTTCCAGGCTCA
>JAFAGX010000085.1 GCA_019237515.1 Acidobacteriaceae bacterium | reverse complement strand
CGATGGTCTGAACTCCGGCGTCGCGAGCACGAGCGATAACCTGCTCGCGGTCTGCCTGAAACTGCTTTCCGTCGAGATGAGCGTGACAGTCGACAAACATCGCTTGTGGAGGGACGGGCGCCGCGCCCGTCCAGGCCGAGCGCGGGTCGGCAGGATCTACTTCAACCTCGTTCCCACCGGAACGTCTTCGGCGAAAGTTGCCAGCACTGGTTTCCCGCCTACAGCTGACGCAGCCACGATCATTCCATTTGATTCCAGGCCGCGCAATTTGCGAGGTGCCAGATTTGCAACGATGACGACCTTGCGGCCGATAAGCGTCTCGGGCGAATATGCCTCCGCGATGCCGGCCACGACCTGTCGCATTTCCGTACCGAGATCGACTTCCAGGCGCAGCAGCTTGTCCGCCCCTTTTACTTTTTCAGCAAATTTGACCTGACCGACGCGCATTTCCACCTTGGCAAAATCATCTATGCTGATTTTTCCGTCCGGCGTCGCGGGAGCTGCGGCTGACACCGCCTGCGTTCCTGTTGACGTACTCGGCGGCACGGTCTTTGCTTGAGGCTGTGCCTGAGTTGCGCTCTCAGGCGGGGCGGCCGGCGCACGGCCTTGTTCTTCCATATTCTGCATCCTTTCGATGGCGCTTTTGTCAGCGCGAGGGAATACCGGTTCCACTTTGCCTAGCCGGGTTCCAAGTTGAAGCTGCCCCCACTTCAAAGTGGACAGGTCAAATTTCCTGATATCTCCCAGCCCTAGCTGAGCCCATATTTTTGCCGTGGCTTCCGGGATCACCGCGTGTGCCAGTGCAGTCACCACCCTCAATGCTTCCGCACTGGTGTAGAGAACGGTCGCCAGACGGGCACGACTTTGCTCGTCCGGTTTCTCGCCCAATGCCCACGGTTCATTCTCGACAATGTATTTATCGACTGCAGCAACCAGGCCCCACACGGTCTCCAACGCGCGAGAAAATTGATATTGATCAAAAAGTGTGTTTGCGTCGGCGATGGTTTTGGCTGCTGACCGAGCGATTCCGTCATCGGCACTTTGCCGCGCCGCAGCCGCTGATGGATATGGTACCTCGCCATGAAAATAACGCGTGATCATCGTTAGGGTGCGGCTGGCGAGATTGCCGAGGCCATTCGCGAGTTCGGCGTTGTAGCGCTGTACCAGCGCATCGAAAGAGAAAGATCCGTCCTGACCGAATACGATCTCTCGCAGGAGGAAGTAGCGCAACGCATCCTGGCCCAGAACATCCAGGATGGTTTCGGAACGCACGATGTTGCCCCGCGACTTCGACATTTTGTTTTCTTCGAATAAAAGCCAGCCGTGGGCAACGATGCCTTTCGGCAGAGGTAAACCTGCGGCCATCAAGAACGCCGGCCAGTAAACGCAGTGGAAGCGCACAATTTCTTTGCCGATCATGTGCACATCGGCGGGCCAGAATTCGTCGTACAACTTAGTTTCTCGCGAGCCGTAGCCGAGCGCCGTGATGTAGTTGGATAGCGCATCCATCCATACGTAAATCACGTGCTTGGGATCATCGGGAACCGGAATGCCCCAGGAAAATGTGCTCCGGCTGATGGACAGATCGCGAAGACCTGAGCGGACGAAAGAGATTACCTCGTTGCGCCGAGTTTCGGGTCGGATGAAATCTGATTGGCCGGTGTAGAGGTCGAGCAGCTTTTCTTGAAATGCCGAAAGCTTAAAGAAATAATTTTCCTCCTGGACTGTTTCCGTAGGGCGTCCGCATTCGGGGCATGGTGCACCCGGCCCGGCGGCATCGACATAGAGTTCATCGAATACGCAATATTGGCCGGTGTAATGACCCTTGTAGATGTAGCCGTTGTCGCGGATTTTCCGCCACAAGGCCTGCACACCGCGCTTATGCCGATCCGAGGTGGTGCGAATGAAATCGTCGTAGGTGATGCCCATGCGGTCCCAGAGTGCGCGGAACTGCGAGGAAACTTCGTCCGTCAATTGCTGCGGAGTTTTACCGGCGGCCGCCGCCGCTCGCTCGATCTTCTGACCATGTTCGTCGGTCCCGGTAAGGAAATACGTGTTGACGCCGAGCATGCGTTGTCGTCTGGCGATGGCATCGCAGGCGATGGTCGTGTACGTGTGCCCGATATGGGGACGAGCGTTAACGTAATAAATTGGGGTCGTGATGTAAAAATGCTTGCTCATGTTCTCTTTTAACCGCTAAGGGCATGGAGGTTCACGAAGGAAGCGGCTGTTGTTGCAAGTATTTTTCGATTGCTTCCTGCATGACAATTTTCAATGGGACGTGATGCTCAGTTGCTATGCGGCGGCAGTCTTCATATTCTGGTGCGTAATTCGTGACCGTACCGTTCATGCTCCCTAGCTTTATGCGTACCGTACCCCAGCGCGTAGTCACGTTAACAAATTTTCTTGCCAGCACCTGGCGTTTCTCTTCACGTCGACGCACGCCCAATGTCGAGGTCTCGCGGAAGATGACGGCGTTTACTTTGTCCGTGTCCTCAGGCTTGCATAGGACGGTTAGCAGCATCCCCGGGCGGTTCTTCTTCATCTGGACTGGTGCCGCGAACGCATCGAGCGCTCCCTCTTCGAGCAGCCGATCTAGAACGTAACCGAAGATTTGCGGATTCAGATCGTCAATGTTCGCCTCCAGAATCGAGACTATTTCCGCAGCGACATGCGAAGAGGCTTGAGTCTCTCCGATCGTGAGGCGAAGAACATTGGCGTGGTCTGGGAATTCGCGAGTTCCGGCACCATAGCCGATCTTCTCGACCCTAACTTCCGGGAACGGAGCGAACCGCTTTGCCAGGGTTTTCACGATCGCCGCACCAGTAGGAGTGATTAGTTCCGCCTGAACGCCGGAGGAGTAAACTGGCGCCCCTTTCAACAGCTCAAGCGTTGCCGGCGCGGGGACTGGAAAAGTTCCATGCGCACACTTCACAGTTCCGCTGCCGACATTCAGCGGAGAACAAACGATTTCGTCGACGCACAGCACTTCGATTCCAGCCGATGCACAAACTATATCGACCATCGCGTCGACTGCTCCGACTTCATGGAAGTGCACTTCTTCCAGGCTGCAATTGTGGATTTTTGCCTCAGCTTGGCCAAGCGTCTCAAAAATTAGCACGGCAGTACTCTTCACCGAATCCGAAATTGCAGCCTTGGCAATGATCTCGCGAATATCATCGAGTCCTCGCTGGCGTTGATGTTCGTGGGGAGCGGCTTCTTGCATCGCGTAATTGTGCTCCAACAGTTGAACTGGCTCATGGTTCTGCGCGTGTGTATGCTCCCGTCGAGCACGCTGCTCCCAGTACTGCTCCTGCGGCAGATCCTTTTCACCGCATGCATACACGTCTACCTTGGTCGCACTTATCGCTGCGCGATTCACGCGCGAAATTTCCATCCGCGCGCCGAGGTTCAGGGCTGCGATGGTTTCCTCCAGCAGCGAAGCAGGGACACCTGCGTCTACCAGGGCGCCCAGAAACATGTCGCCGCTAATTCCTGAAAAACAGTCGAGGTACGCAATACGCATGAATTCGTCGTTGGTCGCTCGTCCTTCATCCTTAGCTGTTGTCCGATCAGGGATCTGCAGACGAGGAGCAAATGCAGGAAGAAAGAGAACGACTGAAGTTCATGATAGGGAAGCTCAGCAGTGACGTCAAACAGGTAACTGCCGCGTCCTCTGCTAAAATCGCTAGTTTCTTCAACACTTTAGAGGAAGACTTGTATCGATATCTGGAGCAGCGTCTGGCGCAGCATGTGCGCGATTTTCTTCGCCGTGCATATGGCTTGGAATTGCAGCAAATTGTGGTGGAACAACCGCCCAGAGTGGAGTTCGGCGAATATGCTCTGCCCATTGCATTCGAGCTTGCCAAGAAGCTGCGCAAAGTGCCACGCAAAATTGCAGAAGAAATTGTTGCCAGCATCGGAACGGTGGAAGGCTTCGACAAGTTCGAGGTCGCGGGCGCCGGTTACATTAATTTCCGATTAAAGCGTGGGGAATTTGCGGCCGCGCTTGCCAGCGGTAAAGAGCCAGAGCATGAGGTTCCGAGCGGCAAGGTCCTGGTCGAACATACAAGTATCAATCCCAACAAATCAGCGCACATCGGCCATTTGCGGAATGCGATTCTGGGCGACACTTTCGTTCGTCTGCTGAGGTTTGCGAGGCGGGAAGTGGATGTTCAGAACTACATCGACAACACAGGCGTACAGGTCGCGGACGTAGTTGTTGGATTCACACATCTGGAGAAGAAATCTTACGGTGAAATTGACAAGCTGGCGCGCTCGCCTCGCTTTGATTACTACTGCTGGGCCTTGTACGCGCAGGTGTCGCAGTGGTACGAGCAGAACAAAGAAAACCTGAAAGCACGCCATGACGCACTGCATGCCATCGAACGAGGTGGAAATGAAACGGCAGCTATCGCAGATCTGATTTCAACTGCAGTGCTGCGGCGGCATCTCGAGACCATGGATCGGCTAGATATCGAATATGATTTTCTTCCCCGGGAAAGCGAAATCCTCCATTTGCATTTCTGGGATGCGGCATTCACGCAATTGAAGGAACGCGGCGTGCTCTTCTTTGAAAATGCAGGCAAGAACAAAGGTTGCTGGGTGATGCCGCGCGGCAAAATTGCAACCACAGAGGACACCGAGGGCACAGAGATATCAGAGGAAGATCAGAAGGTCATCGTCCGTTCTAACGGAACGGTCGGATATGTCGGCAAAGACATCGCGTATCACATGTGGAAGTTTGGGGTGC
>JAFAGX010000523.1 GCA_019237515.1 Acidobacteriaceae bacterium | reverse complement strand
AAGTGATCACTCATTCGACGGGTGATTGGACGCTAATTTTCCTGTTAATCACGTTAGCTATAACTCCGCTCCGTAAAATGGCCCATCAGCCTTGGCTTATTCGCTTCCGCCGAATGTTTGGCCTCTTTGCGTTTTTTTACGTGGTGCTGCACTTCCTCACGTATATCTGGCTCGACAAATTTTTCGACGTTCACGAAATGCTCGCCGACATCGCCAAACGAAAATTCATCACGGTTGGATTCACGGGGTTCTTGCTGCTGATTCCACTTGCCGTTACATCCACTTCAGGCTGGATCCGCCGGCTAGGCGGGAAACGCTGGGCTCGCCTGCATCAACTTATTTATCTCAGTGCCGTAGCTGGCGTGATTCATTACTGGTGGCTGGTGAAAAAAGACATTCACAAACCTCTGGAATACACCATCGTGCTGAGTTTGTTGCTGGGGTATCGAGCCGTCGTTTGGGGATTTCCAAAGCTCTCGGCAAATCGGACGAAGACCTTATCTGGGAATCCTGTGCAGATTTCGCAATCGTAGACGAAACCTATTGTGCCTTCGAACCACCTGATTTTTTGCTTCGATGCCATACGAGCGCTGAGCGTATGCTCGCAATCTCTCTACCGAGTAGGTTCATCGCTTCGAGACACAGATGACCATCCGTGGCGAGCAGTGCAACAAAGTCGGGCCGCGAGACGAACGCGAGTTCGGCGTCTTCACTCACCTCGGCTGCCAGGCTGTAGCGTCCTCCCGAGAGCGTGCCAGGTAAGCCGAGAATTGCGCCACGTCCGAGGGTGCGGGCTGGATAAATCGATTTCTGTCCCTCCAGCCGCAGGGTTACTTCGCCATTAAGGATGAGGAATATTCCCGATGCGGGATCTCCTCGCCGAAACAGCACGGTTCCCTTTTTTTGCTTTGAGACCGAAGCCACTGCTCTGATCGCCGCTTCCAATTGGGGAGTCGCCGTGAGCTCTGGCTTCTTCGCTTCTCCCTTCCATAATGCGTGCTCGGCTGACATTCCTCTGCTTTTACAGGAATAGCGCACATACAGGCTGTGACTGCGATCACGAGCGGTTGTGACGTTTCCCGCGTTGCCTTTCCTGTGCATCCCCGTGTTAGCCTGTATCATCTTCTTATCCCGGAGGATGAAAAGCGTTATGGCTCATGAATTACCAGCTTTGCCCTATGACTACTCAGCCCTCGAACCCACGATCGATGCTCAAACCATGAAGCTGCATCACGATATGCACCACGGCGCCTATGTGAAAAACCTCAATGCCGCGCTTGAGAAGCATCCGAACCTGCAGTCGAAGAAAGTGGAAGAACTGCTGCGCGATCTCAATGCCGTTCCTGAGGACATCCGCACGGCCGTTCGAAATAACGCCGGTGGCCACATGAACCACACGATGTTCTGGAAGATTATGAAGCCCAACGGCGGAGGCGAGCCCACAGGCCAGATCGCAGAAGTCATTAAAAAGAGCTTCGGCAACTTCAAGGATTTTCAAACCAAGTTCAACGATACCGGCACCAAGCAGTTCGGTAGTGGGTGGGTGTGGCTCGTTGGCAAATCAAATGGCGAATTCCAGGTCATCAGCACGCCCAATCAGGACAACCCGATTTCCCAGGGCTTGTTTCCGATCATGGGCAATGATGTCTGGGAACATGCCTATTACCTCAAATACAACAATCGCCGTCCTGAGTATCTGGCAGCTTGGTGGAATGTCGTGAACTGGGACGAAATCAACCACCGCCTTGAAACATTCCATTCTCACCACGAGCCTGCCATGGCGCATCGTTAGACTTCTTTTGCAGACAAGCCCCACACGGGGCTTGTCTGCACCTGACCACTGCCACTCAGAACGGCTGTCTCTGAATAATCTGTGCCCTTGTTGTGCAAATTGAAATCGAACGGTCGCCTGATGTTTGCTTCCGCTTCTGCAACCTCCAAACTCTGCACCCAGAGCCATGTTCAGCCCAGAAGAGTCTGCTTCATTGCGAGTTCTGAATCGCCCATTCAGCGGTCGCCCACTTTTCCTCATTGCACCAAAAATTTGGAATTGACCCATTCACGAATTCGAGAGTAGATTCGCGTCACCTTACCCGGTTCCAGCCGATTGAAATTCCGCAATCCTTCGCGTGAGGGGCTGCGGCCAGCGATTTAATGCGCAACTTCAACCGACAATTTGGCTCTCCCTCCCCTAAGGGTAAATGACGTGAATACGGATGCAGCTTGGAACATTTATCGCACGCGTTTTCTGATCAAGGCACAACAACTCACCCAACCATTAGCATTCGTCGACGCATTAGGCCGC
The DNA here is from genome assembly GCA_019237515.1 of Acidobacteriaceae bacterium. Next base: position 2,147 of record JAFAGX010000523.1, on the reverse strand, counting down.
GAGCATACCGGAGAACCCGGTGACTATCTGGTCGAGGGCTCGGACGGGCGACGCAGCATTCAACGCCGCGAGATTTTCGAAGACATTTATGTGCCTATGGGGCCAGCCGATGAATCTTGGCCCTCGTGTGTCCGTCGTTCGTTGCCACCGATTGCACCCTGCATCACCGGGCCTCCTGCAAGTGCCTGATTTCTGTGGAAAACCAGGCCTATGTATAGAAGCTCCCCCTTTTATTACTTTGCTATACAATATATAGGTACGCCTACTTGACAGGCCCAACATGCAGGTGTACTGTAGCCATCCCATGGACAACTGACCGCCTCTAATTCCGAGGCGGCCCAAACAGTGTTTGCGGTGGCCGTTCCACGGTTCCGGTTGGCCGGACTCCCCCCGTGCGAACGACAATAGTGTGGATACTGAGAACTGAGAACTAGCGACTGGGAACTGTTTTTTACACAGAACCGCTGCGCAGGAGATGAATAGAATGTCGGAAGTCACCGAGAAAAGAGCCCCCAACGCCGTCGTTCCGACGACTTCAACAGCCGCAACCCAGAAGAAGACTTCTGGCCTGACGTTCCGCCGTTTCTTCACCAAGCTCGGCGTGTCTCCCTATGACGAACTCGAATGGGAGCGCCGCACTGCGCAAATCACTGATGCCCACGGCAAAGTGATTTTCGAGCAGAAGGATGTCGAGGTTCCCAAAGACTGGTCGATGACGGCAACCAATATCGTGGCCAGCAAATATCTGCACGGCACCATCGGCACTCCCGAGCGCGAAACCGGCGTACGCCAACTCGTCACCCGCGTGGCGGAAACCATCCGTGACTGGGGACTCGCACAGGGCTACTTCGCTACGCCCGAAGATGGCGCCATTTTCCACGACGAACTGGCGCACATTCTCCTGCGCCAATACGCTGCCTTCAACTCGCCCGTCTGGTTCAATGTCGGATGCGATCGCATCGAGCCCAACTCCGACGCCACTAACTGGCACTGGAACTCGCAGACCCAGCAGGTCGAATTCTCCATCACCGGATACACTCGCCCGCAGTGTTCCGCCTGCTTCATCAACTCGGTCAAAGATTCGCTCGATTCCATCCTGACTCTGGCCAAAACCGAAGGCATGCTCTTCAAGTGGGGCTCTGGCACCGGCACCAATCTTTCTCCGCTGCGCAGCTCCACCGAATGTCTCTCCGGCGGAGGCACCGCTTCCGGCCCGCTCAGCTTCATGAAAGGTTTCGACGCCTTCGCCGGCGTCATCAAGTCCGGAGGCAAGACTCGCCGCGCCGCCAAGATGGTCATCCTCAACATCGACCATCCCGATATCATCGACTTCATCGAGTGCAAGCAGAAAGAAGAAGCCAAGGCTCACGCCCTCGTCGCTCAGGGATACGACGGCTCCCATCCCGACTCCGACGCGTACTCCTCTATCTTCTTTCAAAATGCCAATAACTCCGTCCGAGTAACTGACGACTTCATGATCGCCGTCAATCGCGACACCGAATTCTCCACCCGCTCCATCGTCGACGGCCGCATCATCAAGACTTACCCTGCGAAAGAACTCATGGCCAAAATCTCCGAAGCCACCTGGCACTGCGGAGATCCCGGCATGCAATACGACACCACCATCAACCGCTGGCACACTTCGAAGAACACGGCTCGCATCAACGCTTCCAATCCTTGCTCCGAGTACATGTTCCTCGACGACTCCGCCTGCAATCTCGCCAGCCTCAACCTGCTCAAGTTCGCGCCCAACGGCTCATTTGACATTGATGCCTATCGCCACGCCGTCGAGATCGTCATCACCGCGCAGGAAATCATCGTTGACAACGCCGGCTATCCCACCGAAATGATCGGCCGCAATTCGCACGACTATCGCCCGCTCGGCCTCGGATACGCCAATCTTGGCGCGCTCCTCATGGCCGCCGGCCTGCCCTACGACTCCGATGCCGGACGCGATTATGCCGCCTGCGTCACCGCCATCATGTGCGGCCAGGCTTACTTACAATCCAGCCGCATCGCCGAGTTATGCGAGCCCATCGGTCCCGCTACCTCGACCGTCCAAACTCGCCTCGGAGTTACTAAGTCAGAAAACATGCCGGGCGCAGCTTGCCCCGGCTTCTATCTCAATCGCGAGCCGTTCTTGGACG
>JAFAGX010000463.1 GCA_019237515.1 Acidobacteriaceae bacterium | reverse complement strand
TGTTCACTATGGCTAAATCTCCGAACCTCATCAACAATCGAGCTCACCAAAGCCTGCGGAGAGCAATCACGGTTTCGACATAAAATTTCGATCAAGCGTTCCTCCCCGAATTCATCTCCCGTTTCATTGAAGGACTCGGTTATTCCGTCAGTGTAAAGCGCCAGGATGTCGCCGGGAGAAAGCTGCCGTTCTTCTATCGAAGAGTCCCATTCACGGAAAAGGCCGAGCACCGTGGCAGTGGAATCCAACCGCTCCAGACTGCCACCTTTGCGAAGAAGAAGAGGAGAATAGTGCCCACAGTTTGCGTAGCGCAGGATCCTGGTTCCGTCGTGGTATTGGGCAAAGAAAAGCGTGGCATAAGCGCTTTCGTTGGTGTTCTCGTAAAAGACTTGGTTTACTGATTGCAAGAAGCGTTGAGGGTGATCCCAGGCAATCGCACTCTGGCTCCGCAAGTTTGCCTGCAAATTGGCCATTAAGAGAGCGGCACCAATGCCCTTTCCCGAAGTGTCCCCGATGATCAATCCGAGCTGCTCTTGGCCGAGATCTAGAAAATCATAGTAGTCGCCGCCGACTTCATGGGCCTGTATGCAAATACCGGCATAGTCGAGCGACTTCAGTTGAGGCAGTCTCTGCGGGAACAGCCTTGCTTGAACTTTCTTTGCGATTTCGAGTTCCTGGGCTCTTCGCCGTTCAGCCTCCTGCTTTTCTGCCGCCAGGCGGCGCTCCGCTTCGATTTCGCGGACGAAATCATCCCGCCCCACCAGCACAAATGAATTTCCATCCAGATCATCAAAGCGTGTGAAGATTCCTCCCCATAGCGTGGTTTGCGGAGGGTGATGGAAGCGCACCCCACGCTTGGTCCACTCTTCAAATTTGGCCATGACATCTTCGGTGACCAGTACGGCGTGTTTGGAGCGGCCAATAAGTTTGTATTCTGGTGAGTTGCGCTTAGGAGTGATAAGCGCAAGGACCGTACTTCCGTCTGGCGGCGCAACGGCAACCCAACGGCCGGCAGATTCGTAGCTCTCGTCGATGACTAATCCAAATCCGAGCTGATCCACGTAGAACCGCAAGCTGCGATCCTGATCGCGCACGAAAACATTGATGCACAGCACGCGAAGGTATGGGTCTTGCCGATCCACACCGGGGAGTGGGGTCTCCATCGCAGCGATTATACGTGTAGTGACTGGATCGGATTCGGCAAGGCGCGTGGCCCTTTCCGAGAAGGTGTGAATTCATGCCACCGGAGAGTCAAGGCGCTCAAATTTCGATGATCATGTCCTCGAGGCGCGTTGGATATGAGTTGATAATTTCGCCCTTATCTTTGCGGACGATCACGCTATCGGAGTGGCGGAAGCCGCCCCACTCGGGATCGTAGACGCCAGGTTCGCAACTGAAGGTCATGCCCTGCTTCAGAACGGTTTTGTCTCCTTCCGCGATCCACGGAGATTCGTGCCCTTCGAGCCCAATGCCGTGCCCGGTACGGTGGCGGAGAAATTTCTCGAATCCAGCTTTGCGAATCTGGTCGAGACTGCTCTTGTCGACATCTTCTGCAATTGCGCCCTCTTTCAAGTTGGCCGCTGCCGTGTCATGCGCAGCAAGCATGGCATCGTAGAGTCGCTTGGCGTAATCAGAAGGCTGTCCGACTGAAAACGATCGTTCGCACTCAACGTTGTAGCCGCCGACCTTCGCGCCATAGCTAAGAATCAGCGCATCACCATTTTGCACTCGGTCTTTGCTGGGCACGGCGTGCGGAAATGCAGAGCGCTTGCCGAAAGGTACGAGCCCGCCGAACGGGGGCTCGATTTCAACTCCCACCACGTCTTTCAATTCGGCTGACATTTTATCGGCCACTGCATCGGCAGAAGCTTTCAGGATCTGATCTTCGCTCACATTGCCGTTCTTTTGCACAAATTCACGCGCGGACTGCACGGTGAAATCCGCGAAGTACATGGCGCGGCGCATGACATTGATTTCGTCTGCATCCTTCACCCAGCGCATATGCTCGATGAGATCGTCCGCCTCGACAATGTGGGCATTTGGCGCGCCAAGCCTGATCTCCTTCAGGCGGCTAGGCTTCGCCTCCTCAATTCCGATTCGTCCGTGATCCAAACCGCGCTTGGCCACGCGTTCGAAAATCCAACGCACGCGATTTACCGGGCCGGGATAGTCAAAATAAGCTTCGTAATCCTTTACCCACCAGAGTTTCACCTGGTCGGATTCGAGGCCAGGAATGAAAAGGGTCGGGTCGCCTGACTTGGGAATTAAGGCCGCCAAGGGGCGCTCGGTCGATAAATGAAAATATCCGGTCGTATAAATGACATTGGTTGCGCTGAGCAGAACCAGCCCATCCAGCTTGCGCTTGGCCATTTCTTCTTGCACTTGGCCGATCTTGCGCCGATACCAGTCGGGATGAAGCCGGTCGGGAAGAGTGGCGCCGGAAACTGTTGCCGCCATCTCCAACATATGGGTTCGGCCATAGGAAGAGAAACGGCTGGTCAGCGTAATCCCTGCAACTCCAGCCGCAGTCTGAAGAAAAGTTCGGCGATGCATCATTTCGGACCAGCCCTCATGTAGGAAAGATTAATGTCTTTCTGGAAGCGAATGCAGAAACGCAGAGCATTGTATACCGGGGAGCAAGTGACGGGTGATCAGTCCATTTGACCGGCTCGTGACGCGCTACAATCGAGCCATGCGCATCACCAGCCGGCGCAAAGCGACGATCACGTTCCTGGTAGTCGGAGTCAGTCTCGCCGGCGTTGCTGTGGCCGTGGGGATGGGCTGGATCATCCTCAACTGGCGCGAGGGCATTAAGGTCTTTTTGGGAATCATTTTTTTTGGTGCGATCACCGCCGGCCTGGTGCTTAATACGATTTTTCTTCTGCGCGAAATCCGCCGTAACGAGCAGCACGACAGTTTCATCAATGCCGTCACTCACGAACTGAAGACGCCGATCACCTCGATTCGCCTGTACCTGCAGACACTGCAGCATCGCGAAGTCGAGGAAGCGCAGCGCCACGAATTTTACCGCTTGATGCTCGATGACAGCGACCGGCTTTTGGGAACCGTGGAACAGGTGTTGAAAGCGACGGTGGCAGGGCAGAAGCGATGGCGCCGTGAACGAGTGCAAGTTGATTTGGAGCACCTGGTGTCTGCCTGTGTCGAAGAGGCGCGGAATCGACATCATCTTCCGCCTGATGTCGTGAAGTTTCAGCCCTCGACCAATGGAAATGGTGCGCTGGTCAGCGGCGACCCGGAAGAATTGCGCACGGCAGTTTCGAACGTGCTGGACAATGCCATTAAATATTCCCCTGAACAGATCGACATTGCGGTGCGCATCGACGCCCCCGATGAAAAGCATGTTGCGGTGAGCGTTCGGGACCAGGGAGTGGGCATTCCCCCTACGGAATTGAAACAGGTTTTCAAGCGGTTTTATCGGGTGCCAAACCGATCGCTCGCGCATGTGAAAGGTACAGGGCTGGGGTTGTTTATCGTTCGCTCGATCGCCAAGAAGCATGGCGGCCGCGTGTTTGCGACCAGTCAGGGCGAAGGAACCGGAACCACAGTCGTTTTGGAGTTGCCGAGGAGCCTGGCATGAGCCATGTCCTGATTGTTGAGGATGAGGCTCATCTCGCGAGGGGGCTGCGATTCAATTTGGAAGCGGAGGGACATTCAGTTGAGGTTGTGGGTGATGGCGAAAGTGCTTTGCAGCGGCTATTGGGTTTGACTGGGGAAAATGGAGGTCGTGCGCGGAATCATCGCGAAGAAGTGGACGCTGTCGTTCTGGATGTGATGCTTCCTGGGAAAGATGGTTTTGCCGTTGCGGCGGAGTTACGGGCCGCGAAGAATTTCGTTCCGGTGCTCATGCTGACGGCGCGGGGGAGGCCGGAAGATGTGCTCAAGGGATTTGCCGCGGGCGCCGATGACTATCTCCCCAAGCCATTTGAGTTGCCGATTTTGCTGGCGCGTTTGCAAGGCTTGCTGCGTCGCCGGGAATGGTCGCGGGTTCGTCCTGTCAGCGAGGCGCTATCGGAACTGCGTAATCAAGGTGAA
>JAFAGX010000172.1 GCA_019237515.1 Acidobacteriaceae bacterium | reverse complement strand
GGACGTTGTGCTTTAGCTTGAGAATTTCCTTGTCGAGCGGGTTCGCCATCCGCAGTTGCTCAAGCTCTGCCAGAGAACGGGTGAGGCTGTAAAGCAATTCTTCGTACATGAAGTCTTCCGACATGGCGGTGCACCTCAACTTTTTCCGTCGTTATTCGCGAGTACTGCCCGATAATGCGCCAACTGAACATCCACAGCACGGATCTCCGCTTCGATATGGTTGCGGTCTTTTACGCCTTTGCTGCTTTCCATCAATAACGAATTCAGTTCCTGCAACCGTTCTTCCAGATTATCGATCCGCTCAACCAGCTGGCTTTCCATACCCGGATCTCTCGTCACCTATGCAAGAGAGCAATCTCGGGGCCGAACAAGAACGCGAGTTCAATTGCGGCATCGTATTGATAAGACGGCGGGCTTTGGAAAACATTAGGGCGGCTGAAGGAAATGCTGTACGCAAAATATGCGCACTCGTTCAATGCCTAAAGCAACGCTAAATCTAACGAAAACGTACACTTAAATTCCAAATACAGTATGTCATGTATCGAACATTTACACATCATTCTGGCATTCTGTTGGAGCGCATTCGTCTGCGTCATGAAACAGAAAGATCTCGAGAAACCTGTTGTGAATCCTGTTCTCTCCCCTATTTCCGACGACCCACCACCGCTCCCTGACAGCTTTCGGCAAGCTTATTGGCTAAGGCTCGCAGACATAGCGCTAGGCCGCGCGCGTGCGGAGCAGGAAAAAATCAAAGAGCAGATCCGTCCACACGTCGAGCGGTTCAAACAAATTACCCGGGATAGAAAATCCCGCCGCAAAACTGCGTAGCTCCGTCGCGGCTCCATTGTTCGTGGATATTGACCATTGCGAACGAAACGTGCAAAGCTGCAGAGCGCTATGAGGAAGGAGGGGTGATCATGAGAAACTCGCGATTCGCAGTGTTGATTGCTGTGGTGTGGATGATATCCCTGTCACTGGTTGCACAAAATACGGCGTCCCCGAAAGCGGAAGAACGGATTACGAAAGAAGTCCGGCATGAACTTGTGATGTTGCCGTACCTGACGGTATTCGACAACCTCGCATACAAGGTAAATGGCTACGATGTGACGCTGATGGGGCAGGTGGTGAATCCAACGCTCAAAAGCGATGCCCAGAATGTTGTGAAGCGAATTGAAGGTGTGGAGAGAGTCGACAATCAAATTGAGGTGCTTCCAACCTCACCCATGGATGACGGCCTGCGACGCCAACTCTACCGCGCGATCTACGGCTATCCGGCACTGCAGCGATATGCCATGCCGGTAATTAAGCCAATTCGCATCATTGTGAAGAATGGGAACGTATCGCTAGAGGGGGTTGTGGATAGCGAGAGCGACAAAAACATGGCTGGCATTCGAGCCAAAAGCGTGCCCGGGATATTTTCGGTGACGAATAATTTGAATGTCGCCAAATCGTAATCGCACTGTCCGAGCGTAGCGCAAAGAAATCCTCGCTGGAATCTGGGTCTTTCTGTCGGCATTGGGATTGGCCGTTAGTGCCGGCTTTTAGTTGTTCTGCGCAGTTCCGAAGACGTACTTCCGAGATGTTGCTTTGCACTCTTCTTGCCCCTAAAGTTAGCGGACACAGAAGCAGTATGCAGCCCGCCATCGCTCAACGCGGTAGCAGCAGCATTTAGCCACGCGTCGCCAACATTCAAAAGCACAAATCAAGGGCAGCGCTCGAGGTGTGCCCAAATGTGGAGATCACAACATGGAGAATTGGAAGAGAGCGGGGATCGTGGTTACGGTGATGGCCGGAATTACCTTGGCAGGCTCGCAGCGCATAGCCCAAGACGCTGGGCCTAGATCAGGCCCACCTGGCGCGGGAGGCTATTATCCGATGCTGAATGCAACCGAGCAGGCAGCATTCGCCAACGGCATAGCTCAATTTGTGCAAGACGAAGGTGTTCCGGACAATCCGCCGGGCAGCGGAAATGGCGGACTGGGTCCGGGATTTAATGGGACAAGCTGCGGTTCCTGTCATGCCCAGCCAGCAACTCTAGGATCAAGTCCAGCGGCCAATCCGCAGATTGCCGCAGCGGCCGAAATGAGCGCTTCCAACACCATTCCGCCGTTCATTCTGCCGAATGGTCCAGTGAGGGAAGCACGGTTTGTCAGACTGCGCGATGGTACGCCTGATGGCGGGGTGCATAATCTTTTCACGATTGCTGGAAGAACCGATGCGCCTGGATGTAACCTGCGTCAGCCGGACTTTGCGGCTGAACTAGCGGCAAACAACGTGATCTTTCGAATTCCTACTCCCGTATTTGGATTAGGGCTGGTGGAAAACACCCCTGATTCGGTTCTTCGCAGCAATCTTGCCGATCGGCGGGACCGCAAATCAGATTTGGGCATCGCTGGACACTTCAACACCAGCCCAAATGACGGAACCATTAGCAAATTCGGGTGGAAGGCGCAGAACAAATCTCTGAACCTGTTTGCGGGAGAAGCCTACAACGTTGAAATGGGAGTCACGAACGACGTGATGAGCAACGAAAGGAATGCAGCTTCGGGGTGCGTTTTCAACGCGACACCGGAGGATTCGCACGCCGCAGCCAGCAATGGCATCTCTGATGTCGATGCGTTTGTGGACGCTATGCGATTGTCCGCCCCGCCCACCCCTTCGGCTGCTACCGCGCATACACAGGAGGGGCAAGAAATTTTCAATCGAGTGGGATGCGTGCTCTGTCATTCTGACAGCCTGAGCACAACGGGGTCGTTGTACACCGGGATGAGCAATGTAACCTATCATCCATTTTCCGATTTCGCGCTGCATCATATGGGCGCAAGGCTTGCAGATGGAATCGCCCAGGGTGCGGCCGGTCCCGATGAGTTCCGTACCGCTCCGCTCTGGGGTATAGGACAGAGATTGTTCTTTCTCCACGACGGGCGGACTTCCGATCTGCTGGACGCAATTGAAGAGCATCGCTCAGTTGGATCGGAAGCCAATGCGGTAGTCGAGAAATTTAACCAGCGCTCGCTTGACCAGAAACAGGCTCTGCTGGATTTTCTGCGATCGTTATGACGGCAGTGGGCGGTAAGCTCTAGAAGGTGGTCGTGGCGGCGGAGCGCCTGGCGGGGGCCTTTTGTTCCAGTTCCTGGATGAGAAGTTCGAGGGCTTTCCAGTCTTCGACGGTTGAACCATTGGTAAAGCGGACGCCGATGCCGTCGTCATCCCGCCGCTGCACGATGCCCCAAAGATCGGCCCGCATGTCGGCGGTTTGCAAAATCACGCGAACCCTGGATTTCTCCGGAATTTCGCGGGGTGTCTCCAGGTAGCAGCCACTCAGGCTGATGTTCTTGAGCCGGGTGAGAACCGCAGCGCCATTGGCGGTCTCGCGGACGACCACGGTGGTGGCGAGGGCGAAACGTGGATAGACGACATTGGGCTCGGTCATGGCGGATCTTCCCGACGTTAAAACAGGGGCGAGTTCGCCGCAAATTACCTCGGTCACGACCTCAGCATTTGAGCAACCCCTGAGATTTGCTAGTTAAAACAGCAGTTCTCAGTTCACGGTTCTCAGTTCTCAGTGGTTAGCGGCGTGCGGTGTAAGGCGGCGTTGCAACCAACCGAGGCTCGCATCGGCGAGGAGCGCCATTGCGGCGGCCGGGATGGCACCGGCAAGAATGACTGCATTGTTGACCATGGCGAGGCCGCGAAAGATGTATTCGCCGAGGCCGCCGGCTCCGATGGCAGCGGCAATGGTCGCTAAGCCTATCAGCAGGACCGTGGCTACGCGAATGCCGGCGATGATCACGCCCAAGGCGAGTGGAAGTTCGACCTGAAAAAGAAGTTGGCGATCGGTAAGTCCCATGCCTCGCCCGGCCTCGACGATGGCGGGATCGACGGACCGGATACCGGCATAGGTGTTGCGGATGAGAGGCAGCAGAGCATAGAGAGTCAGGGCGAGGATGGCGAGGCGATCGGCGCGTGCGCCAATCCAGGGCGCAGGCAATAGGAATCCGAACAGAGCGAGGCTGGGAATTGTTTGAATAATGTTGGCTGTGCCCAGGACCGGCTTGTTAGCGGGCGGCCAGCGAGTGATGAGAATGCCCAGCGGAATTCCGATGGCCACGGCCAGCAGGATTGAAATTCCGACCAGCCATATGTGCTCTAGCGTAAGTTCCGCGACCTCTGTGTGGTTCTGCAGCACAAACTGCCAGATATTCATGCTTGTTCTCGTGGATTGGGGTTCAGGTCAAAATCATTTTTGTAAGCGATGACCAGAGGCTCATTCGAGTCCAAGAACTGATCTCGCGTCTGGATTGTGACCACTCGTCCCGCTTCCATGAGGGCGATGCGGGTGCCGAGAAGCAGGGCTTCATGAAGATCGTGCGTAACGAAAATTACGGTCTTCTTCAGGCTGGTTTGGAGATTGAGAAATTCGCGTTGCAATTCGGCACGAGTAAGAGGGTCGAGCGCGCCGAAAGGCTCGTCCATCAAGAGAATTGGGGGATCGGCGGCGAGGGCGCGGGCCACGCCGACGCGTTGACGCTGGCCTCCGGAAAGTTCATGCGGATAACGGGAGGCGATCTGAGGATCGAGGCCGACAAGCTTTAACAATTCGCGAACGCGGTCGCGAATCCGGTTAGCGGGCCAGCGCTCGATTTTGGGTACGACGCCGATATTGCGCTCAATGGTGAAATGCGGGAACAGGCCGGTCTCCTGAATGACGTAACCGATCATGCGGCGAAGGCGAATGACGTCCCATTGCTGGAGCGGGCGACCGTCGACACGGATCTCACCGGCACTAGGAGACAGCAGTGCGTTGATGAGCTTGAGAGTAGTGGTTTTGCCGGAGCCGCTGCGGCCAAGGAGGACAAGAGTTTCGCCGCGCCGGATTTCCAGATTGAGATTCTCCAGAATGTCTGCCCTGCCGTTCAGGCGGAAAGAGACGTTGTGAAATTCAATCAGAGCAGGATTGTCAGCGGCGGAGTCCATAGCGCTCAAGTAACAAGGATGCGAGTCAAACGCGCGATTACTCCGTCGCACAGAAACGCGACGGTTCGCGCGACTCGCCCAGATCCCTCCCTGCGCAAAAGAGGCTTGGTCGGGATCACAGCACAGCTGGTGTTTATGATCACTGGGAATTGTATGCCGACGATGGCAGGCCGGAGATGCGGATTCCGGAGTGGCCTTTGTGGCGGATGTTAAGTCCGATCAGGAGCGCGGTGATCTGCTCGAGGATGCGGGCGTTTTCGAGTTTGCCACCATCAATGGCGCGAACCCCGGGAATTTTGATTGCGAAGTTGCGGACGATTTTGCTGGCTTCGGGATCATCGCTGCAGACGATGACATCGCAGTCGACCGGCCCTTCGCCGTTCAGCATTTCGGCTCCGACATTCTGAAAAGCAGCGACGACGGAAACACCGGCCGGCACCAGTTCGGCGGCTTCCTGGGCGGCAGAACCTTGCCACACGCCCAGAGTGCGGGTTGCGCGGCCTCCTACACTGGCAGCCAAAGGCACCGTGGCGTCGACCAGAATGGTTCCGGAGCGAAGATGCGGTTTCAATTCTTTAAGGAGCTTGGCGTGTCCTTCGAAGGGAATTGTGAGCACAAGCAGATCGGAACCGCTGCACACCACGGAGTTTTCCTGGCCTGAGACGCTGGCATTGGGGAATCCCAGTTTGATTTTTTCGGCGGCGGCTTGGGCACGTTGCGCATCGCGCGATCCGATCACGACGGTTTCGCCGGCGCGAGCCCAACGCAGCGCCAGACCGAATCCTTCAGGTCCGGTACCGCCAAGCACAGCAATGGAGCGCGGCATCGCTAGGCGAACTCCGCTTCGAGAGCTGGCTCGGTGACCCACTCCTCGGGACGGGTTTTGATGTTGATCCGAGTGTAGGTAGTATTGCGCTCCGCAGGAATCCGGCCGGCCTCGAGAATCAGGGATTGAAAATCTTCCGGGCTGGTATATTGTCCGGCGGTCGCTCCCGCTTCGCGGGAAATGTTTTCTTCCATCAATGTGCCACCATAATCGTTGGCCCCGGCATGCAGACAGAGCTGCGACAGGCGACGGTTGAGCTTCACCCATGAAACTTGAATGTTGTTGATGGAGCCAGCAAGCAGGACGCGCGCCAAAGCATGGATTTTTAAGTGCTCGGCGAGAGTGGGGCCCGGGCGCGACAATCCCTGATGGAATAGCAGCGTGTTTTGATGGACGAAGCCGAGCGGCACAAATTCCGTGAACCCACCGGTTTCATTCTGCATACTCCGTAGCAAAAGTAGTTGGTTCACCCAGTGCTCGGGGGTCTCGACGTGTCCGTACATGAGAGTTGAAGTACTGCGGATGCCGCACGAATGAGCGGTGCGGATGACTTCCTGCCATTGCTGGGTTGAGAGCTTGTTTCGGGAAAGCACGAAGCGAACGTCATCATCAAGAATTTCGGCGGCAGTGCCGGGCAGCGTGCCGAGGCCATTTTCGCGCAACATGCTGAGATAATCGCGCAAATCCATGCCGGTGAGTTCGACACCGTAGACAATTTCCATGGGCGAAAAGGCGTGGATATGCATCCCGGGCACCGCTTGTTTTACGGCTCGGAGGATGTCGCGGTAGTAGAGCGGAGGGAGATCGCGAGGAAGACCACCCTGAATGCAGACTTCTGTGGCGCCTAAATGCCAGGCCTCGATCGCTTTTTGCGCGACCTGTTCGGGGGCCAAAAAATAGGTGTCGGACTCGCGTGGACCGCGGCTGAAGGCGCAAAACTTGCACCCGACGAAACAAATGTTGGTGAAATTTATGTTGCGATTGATCACATAGGTGACCAGATTGCCGACCAACTCGCGGCGGATGAAATCTGCGGCGAGAAGCAGGCCGAGCAAGTCCTCGCCGTCGGCATTCGCCAGCAACGAACATTCATCGCGCGAAAGAATGCCGCCATCCAGACCGCCCATCACACCCTCGAGGGCGGCACGGAGGCTGGAACGCATGCGCGGAGCGACATCGGACCACTCAAGTCCAGAGAAATTTTCCAGTTCAGATTGCGTCAACAGACGAGGCACAACGTTCCTCCTCAACGAAACAGATCGTTGGCTGGCGGTCGAATGAGGTCGCGAGCGCTTCCATGCGAGCCATGGTACCCAAAGCCGCGAACGATGCAAAGCGGCGTACGAGCTAGCTTGCCGCAGACGAGGCCAGCCGCGCAAGCGAGTTCGTCAGCCACAGCTTCGATGCTAACCCGCAACGGATAGCCGTACGGGTCGGTGCGGCCGCGTAAATCGTGCAGCGCTTTCATGCCAGCGAGGCCGATCGCGGCTTCCGTGAGTCCCTCGCGCCAAGGGCGGCCAAAGGTATCAGTGATGATGACGGGAATCGAAAGGTGCAGATGTTTTTTGATGTCGCGATAAAGCTGGGCGGCGGAGCGGTCTGGATTTTTGGGCAGAAGGAGTGCGTGGGCGCCGCCATCCACGTTGGAGACATCAACGCCGCTGTTTGCGCAG
>JAFAGX010000065.1 GCA_019237515.1 Acidobacteriaceae bacterium | reverse complement strand
GCACGCTGTGAGCGTCCATTCCCGGGTCGGTGTGGAGCAGGCGTCAGAAGCTGCGCAGTAGCAGTCGAGCCCCGATCAGCAAAAGAAGCGACAGCGCAACTTGCCCGATCACGAGCAAACTCTTCAATCGGATGCGTGCTTGGCCCGTGGTAGCCCCACGCCCCGCTTCGCGCAATGCAGAGTCAACTTCGAGTGCTGAAAGTTGTAGGGCCGGGATGGTTCCGAAAATGATTCCCGTCAGCAGAGTTGTGAGCAACGCGAACAGCAGGACCCGGAAATCCATGCCAATCGGCATTCCCGCCGGAAGCTGATTTGCACCGCACGCGAGCAAAGCCCGGGTTGCCGCCCAACTGAGCCCAATCCCGAAAATTCCTGCGATTACGGCCAGCAACATACTTTCAGTGAGAAGCTGCCGCACGATTACGCTGCGGCTTGCCCCTAAGGCAGCGCGTACGGCGATTTCTCGCTTGCGCGCAAGGGCCCGCGAAAGCAACAGGCTGGCAACATTCGCGCAGGCGATCAGGAGCACTACAGCAACTGCGATTGAGAGAAGCAACAACTTTCCACGCGCATCCCCGACTACCAGATCGCGCAACGAAGCAACCAGCATAATTGTGCCGGGATCGGCATCAGGCGCCTTCGGATTCTGGTCTCGATATTCCTGATTGAGAATGCCAAGCTCAGCTTGAGCCTTCGAAATTGGCGATGAGTCGCGCAGACGCGCGACGTACCCCAGATAGCCCACGCCCATGCGTATCCGTTGAGCACTCATGAGCGTGAGCTCGAAATAACGCGGTGTCCAGATATCGGCCACACCAACGAACGGAAACTGAACGTTCGCCGGAACAATTCCGACGATCGTGTGCGGTGTGGTATCGAGAGTGACCGTCTGGCCGAGAATATTGGGATCGCCTCCGAATCGAGTGTGCCAGAGCGAGTCGCTCAGCATCGCCACTGCCCTGCCCTCTGGCCGTCCTTCATCTTCGGCAAACGAGCGGCCGAGCTCCGGCTCGACTCCGAGCAAAGAGAAAAAATTGGCAGTGACCCGAGCCACGGGTACCTGCAGCGGCTCGCCGTGACCTGTGAGATTGAAATTGTCATTGGCCCACGCGGCGATCTCGAATGACCGGGCGTGATCTCGCATCAGTTCATAACGCAGCAGGGTTCCGGGACGCTCTTCGGCACGATCTTTTACCTGGATGGTCACAAGTTGCTGCGCAGCGGAAAACGGAAACGGCCGCAGCAACAGCGCGCTCGTGACGGTGAACATAGCAGTATTCGCGCCAATGGCTAAGGCGAGCGTCAAGATGGCCGCAACCATTAAGCCAGGATTTTTTCTAAACATCCGGACTGCGAAGTGCAAGTCGCGAAGCAGAACTTCCATGATCTCGCGATTATAGGCTGGCCTGCGTAGCAGGTTGTCAATCGGGAGGGCGAACATTCTTGTCCGCCAAGTCGCCCACAGGAATGCGCGCGCTATAAAAAAACTTGCAGTGCCTATGCCATTAAGGGCAAGGTTGGCTCCGAGCTCTCGTCGGGTAACGCATCAGCAATCGCGCTCAACTCTGGGTACTGCTGAAGCAGAGGCTCGGGGGCCTTCTGCCTCTCTCCGGTAAGCATGTATTTCATCTGCAGCGCATTGACTCCGCTCTTCGCCTCGAAGTGGTTGTTGGCGATCACATAGGTGACTTCGGCCTTGTGCGCCATGCGTTCTACTTTGTCCTTCCATCCCTCAAGTTCTCTTTCAGAATAAAGATAGTTGTAGCGATCGTGCGGCTTCTCGGCTTCGAACCATTGATCATAATTTCGGCCGTGAAGACGCACATATCCGACCGGAGCAGTCACGTGTTCTGTCGCGTCGAGAGCGCGGCCGATCAGCGGCTGATCAATGTTGCAGAACGAAACGTTCTTCTGCTCGAACTCGCGAAGCGTTTCAGGATTGTTCCAGCTCGAATGTCGGACCTCAACCACTCGCGGGTATTCGATGAACTGGCGCAGTAACGCTTCGACGTACTCGCGATTAAGCAAGGTGTTTTTGAACGATACAGGAAACTGAATCAGCAGAGCGCCGAGCTTTCCCGTGCCCGCCAACGCTTCGAGGCCTTCGCGCGAGAGCCGCTCATCTTCCTCATTGGGCTTGATGGTTGCGGCCGACGTTGGTTCCATCACCGCCAGAGGAGAGTGAGTAAAAGAGCGATGCAGCTTGGCGGTGAACACGAACGAGGGGTTTACGCTTTCAGCCTTACGCGTCCAGATCTTCACCAGTTCTGGTTTGATGTGTCCATAAAACGAGGTGTTGATTTCCACCACGTCGAAGCAGCGCGCAAGAATCTCCAACGGATGCTGCTTTCTCCGCTGCATCCCCGATGGATAGAAAACCCCCTCCCAGTCCTTGTAGGACCAGCCCGCCGTACCAATCCGGATCTTAGCTCCAGCTTGCATTGCCCGCTGTTTGTTGCAGGGTAGCACGGCCACCAGCGACCCGCATGCCCGATTCGAAGAAGAAAATCAGAACTCTTCTCCGAGTTGCATGAGCGCGGATTTCAGGCGGCCGAGGTTGATAATGAATTGCTCTTGTTCACTATCACTGAACGTTACGAGAGTACGGAAGTGCAGAACTGTGTCGTATGCGTGGCGGGCGTTGTTGGTGTTACGCGTCCTCTTTGCAGAGTTGCTGGGAGCGCTCAATGCAATTTGCGTCATTGTAAGCGCCAGGTCTATGTCGCTCATCAGGAAAGCAAAACCGCTCCGGTTGAAGTCGTCCCGAGTGTTCATGGCTAGCCGGATGCAATGCTCCGGTATCTACACCCAAATTCCGCTTACTACCGACGGAGGGATGCTGTTCCGTTGTTTCCTGATTTTTTCCATCCGCAGACGGAGTTCTTCGATTTCTTCTAAGCACTGGTTTTGCACCCAGATGGCTGCCTCAAAAGCCTCTGACGCTTCTCGCATAACGTGACTAAACTCGGCTTCGTCGTTCGCTTTGTTTTGGGCTACCGAAGTGGTGCTGACCAGCGGCTGAGGAGTAAAATTGTTATCTGGATTCACGAATCCACCTTCTATCTGAGGCGGAAACGTCACCGGTCGCCCGGTTCAAATCGGCGGGGCCGTCTTAGTAGGTGGTAAATTATACCTCAGGCTTGGCGGGATTGGTCATCAGCCCTGCTGCACGCCACATAAGAACAGGCGCCTCTCTGGTTGTGAGCGCTGCTGGAAGGGTCACGAGAAATTGTGTTGTAAGTAGTAACACCCACCCGCACTATCTCTGATCGCGACTTGCGGGTTCGCCCTGCTGATGATTCTCAGCGAATTCCCCCTGGTGCTTCTTCAGCAACTCAACTCCCTGCGCGAAGGTCAGATTCGGCGGAGCGGGACGGAAATCGCTAAACGACTCGCTCGACTGGATAAACAATTTCCGAAACAAGAGTACTTTTCCTGTGAACGAGAGATCCATCCGAGTAATTTCCCAGTCATTGGCCTCAACTGTGCCTTGCTGAACCAGAAATCTGCCACCGCGATCCAAGTGGCCTAAAATGCCCCAGCCGAAACCGACCTCTTTAAATAATGTCCCATCAATTTTCGCGATGCGCTTCCTATTGGCATCGATCAAGATGTACCCGTTCATTCCCGTAAGCACCTGTTCCGTATGCGTCGGGGGATAATAGTTCGGATTGGGTCGAAACTTCAGGCGGATCAGTTCGTCGCCCGGATTTCCGATACCCCGGCCGCCGGTCTCTTTTCCGTCGGGTTGAAAAATGAAAGCATCCGGCAAAGCCTTCATGATGCGTGCGGTTCGATCGGCGTCTTCGTGCTCCGCCTTTTGTTTTTTCTTCAGCTCAATCGAATCGTTCGCTAGCCAATTCAGCCTCCCTTCCTCGGCTTGTCGCTGCTCTGGCGTAAGCGGCTTGTCGTTTTCCGCCACGAGCATGCCCGCGGTGCCCTGAGTAGTTTCCAAAATCAGCTTCGTTTGCGATCCATAGGGAGTTTTCTTGTGGTCCCGGAACATGAATCTCGCACCGCTGTTATTGGATCGAATTTCGTTATCGACCGTTTGCCGCACGAGTTCGAGGAGGGGAGTAGACGAATTTTGGCCGCCAGCCAGAAGCACAGTCGTACATAGGAGAAGGATTTGCCCGAACGCTGTTCTGGACATCACGGCAATAAAAGGACCCGGCTTACGTTAGACGTGATCTTTGCAGCTGCCTGTTGTATCGGCAACCTAAACACATTACTTCGGCCATCCTGCTTACGATTTTATCCTGCGTGTCGGATATTTCGCCTGGTGGTACAGCGAGAATCGCCCCAAATAGTTTAAAATCCAGTATCCACTCACATCCCGTCAGGCGGGAGGAGATTCGTTTTATGGAGCCAGGAACCGCCGAATTCGCGCACATTGGCAAGTCCGTCATTATCAAGGGCGAGCTTTCGGGAAGCGAAGACTTGTTTGTCGATGGGGTCGTCGAAGGCAGCATTCAACTCGAGGGCAATCATCTGGTTATTGGACCTAACGGAAAGGTTCATGCCGATGTGAACGCTAAAGGGGTAGTCGTCGAAGGCAAGCTGAACGGTAACATTCATGCCAGCGAACGAGCCCAACTGAGAAGCTCGGCCGTTGTACACGGCGATATCTTTACCCAGCACATCGCGATCGAAGACGGGGCTTACTTAAAAGGAAAAGTTGATATTCAGAGAGAGACGAAATCATCGCACACAGCGTCGCCGAGGAGCGATCAAAAGGCTGAGGTTAAGAGCGCGGCCGCTACTGCCACGTCGGCTTCGCCCTCCAAGACTGTAACCAGCGCTGCTGCAACCGTACCGGCAAGCACCACGGTAACCAACCCGTAAATGTTTCCCCTGCTTCCCATTCAACACCGCGTTATGATTTATTCGCAGAATTTTGTCTGGCCGTCTGATTGGCAGTTTTGATGTCTTCAGTTACCCATAGCTTCATGAAACTATTTCGTGGCTCAACCGAAGTTGCTTCCGGCGAAAAGTCCGCTCAATCCAGGCAGCGGCTGAGCCGCCGTTCCAGTGGGCTGGGAGAGCTGGCCCGCGTGCTGAAGTCAGAAGATCCACTCTGTGTATTGGATATCGGCGCTACCTCTGCCGCGAACATCCGCTACATGACGGAGCGGGGCCACAAAATCTATAGCGAAGATCTCCTCGAGGCTTCCACCGACCCCGCCCTTGTGACCAAAGACGAACAAGGCCAACGGGTGCTGGATGAAAAGAAGTTCTTAGCAGAAAACTTGGTTCACTCTGGCTCCCAATTCGATCTCGTATTTTGCTGGAATCTTGCAGATTATCTGGATGAAAGCCTCGTGAAGCCAGTCGTCGGGCGTCTGTGGACGATGACGAAACCGGGCGGCATGCTGTTAGCCTTCTTTCACACTCGCGAGGCCGGACCCGATGCCCCTTGCTACCGCTACCACATCGTTGGCCAGGACACGCTGGAGATGCAACCCATCGAAGCGCGTCGCGACTTCCGCAAAGGCCCCACCGGCGCAGTCCACACATCTGTGCAAAAAAGTTTCCGGCTGCAGAGAGTCTTCAACAATCGGCACATCGAAAATCTGTTCCGTGATTTCTCTTCTATCAAGTTTTTTCTCACCCGCGACAACGTCCGCGAAGTGCTCGTGGTCCGCTAGAACTCCGCCGCGTTTACCTGTGCTCGATTCGCCGGAACGTTAAATTGATCCGTGCTTCCTTCACGGCATGCTCTTTAGGCACTTCATGTTTGAAGTTCTTCTGCGTCTCTCCCGCCATGATCAGAAGGCTGCCACTAGGTAGCCGTTGCTCGAACGCAATACCTCCGCTTGCTGCTCTAAGCCGAAATAATCGCTCGGCACCCAGACTGACAGAAGCGATTACCGGCCCCATCTCAGGCTCCGCGTCTGCATGCAGGCCCACGCTGTCGTTTCCATTCCGATAAAGATTACACAGCACCGCGTTGTAGGCCAGGCGGGGCAGGCCTAGATTCGTATAGGCGGCCTCTGGCGTGGCTTGTTCCACGCGGTCTTTCAACGAAAGCAGTTCCGGAATCCAGGCGAGTGGCCGATATTCCCGCCGTGAGTACTTGTAGTTGGTCCCCGCATCCCCATAGTAAGCCTCATCCCGCGGCACAGGAGATTTGAACGCAGTAGTGCGCCGTTCCCACGCGCATTTCCTCAGTAGCAGCTTGAACAGGTCCGTTGCCTCTTCAGGTGTGAGGAGATGTTTTTCGTAATAGATTTCAGCTCCCGGAAGGGGTATCGTTTCCATGTTGAGTGGTCGGACCAACATCTTTTTCGGCCATTATGACGGAATAGTCCTGCACTCGTTCACCTGCGTTCGGTAACTCGCAAGGTGTCATTTACTCGCAATCCTTCGGTCAGTACTTGCTTGCGGCCGGAGGGCCAGTCAACCTCTACGCGCTCGATTTTCTCGGCGTCCCCCAATCCAAAATAGAGCGGCAAAACGCTCTGCGCCAGGTAGCCGGACTTGCCGTCGTTGTATCGGCTATAGACTTGGCCGCCGGTGCCGACACGCACGGTTGTGCCCAGTCCGTTACGGTTCGAAACTGTGCCGTTTAGAACCACCTTGAGCCAGTGAATCTGTTTCCGTTGCGCAAGATCGCTGATCAGCACCTGTGGCGGCGAATTGAAATCGTTAGTGACAATGTCCAGATCTCCATCATTATCGAGATCGAAGATGACCGCTGAGCGGCTGGATAGTGTAGCCATGACCATCACTTTTCCGCTGCGTCCTTCGCAGGGCGACTGGCGCATGTAGTGGAGCACCATCGGCGTATTCTTAGCGGAACAATCCAGCTCAAACCAGGGCGTGTTGGTACGGCCATCCCTGCGCGGTTCGATTCCCAGCAAGAACTCCGCATCCAGGAATTTCTCTCCGCGATTATTTAGAAGCATCGAGTTGATCCCGTAGCGGTAGGGGAAGCTCATGCCGGAAGGAATGAAGATGTCCTCCCAAC
>JAFAGX010000461.1 GCA_019237515.1 Acidobacteriaceae bacterium | reverse complement strand
TCAGGTTCAGCTTTCAGGATTCAAAATCGACGCTGCTCCGATGGGGAACGCGTTTTACCTGGACGGCCAGCTGTCTAATCAAGGCGCAACCGAGATCTCTGGCGTCCAGGTTCAAGTAAATTTTCTCGGCAGTAAGGGTGAGTTGGTTGGTAGCGAGACGCGTCCAGTCGGCCAACTTAGCAGTCGCTCTGATTTGAAATCGGAAGACCTGGTCGATCGACCGATTAAGCCAAATGAGATGCGGCCCGTCCGCATTTATGTGGATCACGCACCCGCAGCCTGGAACCATGAATTACCGCAACTCACGTTGACCGAGGTTACAGCCACAAAGCCTTAAGCTGAAGACAAATCACTTGATTCCAAAATCGGCTTGCGTCGCAGGCTGAACCCCCGCCGAAATCAGTGGGCCCAACTCACATCACACAGCATCCAATAACTTGGATGTTTCAAGGCAGCGGCCTTAAGTGCGTTCTCAGATCAAACTCGGGCGCATAGCCGGGATTCAGATCGGCCTTCATTACAGCTGGTTTATCATCGCGATCCTGATTGCTTTTTCGCTGGACGCACGCTTCCACAGTATCCGGCCGGAGTGGAGTCAAAATCTCAGATGGGCAACGGCAGGGATAACCGCTGTGCTCTTTTTCGTCACTCTTCTGTTGCACGAACTGGCTCATTCTGTGGTGGCGAAGTCGCGCGGCCTGAAAGTACGCGAAATTACGCTGTTCGCACTCGGAGGCGTATCGCAGATCGAGTCGGAAGCGCCGGACGCGAAATCGGAATTCTGGATCGGTATCGTCGGGCCGCTTACCAGTCTCGTGATTGGAATCATTTGCCTCGCACTTGCACGCTCATTAGCGCCATCTCGCGGTGCGGAATTCGCTAGCCCGGTCGTGGCTGTTTTGTTCTGGTTGGGATACATCAACCTCGCCCTCGCAGCCTTCAACATGATTCCCGGCTACCCGCTCGACGGCGGACGCGTGCTGCGTTCCATTGCGTGGTGGATCACCGGCAAAATGGATCGCGCCACTCGCATTGCGGCGCGAGTCGGACAAGTCGTCGCTTTTCTTTTTATCCTCTACGGTCTGTATATGTTCTTTGTAGGAAAAGATTTCGGGGGACTCTGGCTGGCTTTCATCGGTTGGTTTCTTCTCGATGCCTCCCGCAGCAGTTACCTCCAGGTCGAGCTCATGTCGGGGCTTCGCGGACGTCGTGTCGCCGACCTTATGGAACGCAATTGCGCTCGCGTTGAGGGTTATCTGAGCTTGCGCGATTTCGTCGATGAGTATCTTCTACACAGTGCAAACCGTTGTTTTCTGGTGTCCCAGGATAATCGTGCAGTCGGCATCATCACCCCCGCAGAGACCAGGAAAGTTCCTCGTGATACCTGGGACCAGACCAGCGTCCAGAGTGTCATGCGACCTCTGAACCAGATTCCTGCCGTCGGTCCTGACACCCCGGCAATCAAAGCACTGGAGATGATGGCCCGTAACGACATGGCGCAATTGGCGGTCGTTTCGGATGGAGAGCTTCAAGGCATCTTCTCACAAGCCCAGGTGTTGCGATTCCTGCAACTGCACGCCGGCCTGCATGAGGACCATCCAAAAGCTGCATAGTGCGCACCTGCCTTGAAATGTGGATTTCATCCATACAGTGCTAATCGCATCCATAACCATCCTGCGAGGTGACCGCTTCGCACCATAAAACCCGAAATCGTGCTACTTTGCCTGAAGGTGAAAAAAAATTCCGCAGGTTTTCTTTGTTTCGCTTTGCTAGTGATGTCTATGGC
Organism: Acidobacteriaceae bacterium; assembly: GCA_019237515.1. The sequence continues at coordinate 2,160 of JAFAGX010000461.1, read as the reverse complement.
CGCGTTGGCACAAGGCATCAATCCGCAGACAAATCACCCAAGCCCACAGGAACGAGTTAGAGCCACGCTCCAGCAAATAAGGAAACTGCCCGCCGAATGGCTCATCGGCCCCTACATTCCCCGCGGCAACGAACTATTACCCCTTACGAATGAACAGCGAGCTGACGTCTACGTGAACCAGACATTCCTCACGACCGGGGCCTACGTCTTGCGCGGCTTTACTGCCGGCGTTGATCAGGCACGCGGCGTGCCTTCGCAATGGGGTGGGGGCATTGGCGGCTACGGGCAGCGTTTCGCTTCTCGTTACGGTCAATTCATTATTGGTAATACCTTACATTCTGTCGGAAATGCTGCTCTTGGGTATGAATCTCGCTACGACCTGTGTCACTGCGGCGGATTCTGGCCGCGCACCCGGCACGCGATCATGCGAAATTTTATGACTTATAACCGCACCGAGCGCGAGTTGCGCCCGGCAATGCCCTTGTATGCAGGATCATTCAGTGCTGGCATGATCTCCAGCGTGTGGTTCCCGCGTACGCATGATGTGTGGAGAGACGGGGCCTATGCCGCGCTCGGACAAGCCGGATGGGGCTCAGCATACAACTGGGTCAATGAGTTCGCGATAGACATTCTGCGCAAAGTCACCGGTCACAAGTACCCTTCGCCGGCCTTGTCATCTCGACCCTAGTCGAGATTCATTCCGCTCTGCGCTGACCCATGAACTTTGCTAACCTTGTTCACATCGAAGAAAGCTGCCAATTGAAGCCTAGCCAGAGGTGCCCATGTCAGGAGGTCTGCGCTTGTCTGCTTTGATTTTTGGAGGTCTGCTCGTTGCCGCGGCCATTCTCGCTGCCGATGATTCCGCCCACCCTGCCACCACTGCACCCCTGGGACCGCCCAAGGCAAAGGTAGATAACGTCGTCGACACCATCCACGGCCACGAGATTACCGATCCGTATCGTTGGCTGGAAAACGCCAACAGCCGCGACGCTCAGCAATACGTCCGCGAAGAAATGGCTTATACACGCAGTATTCTCGATCCTTTACCCGGCCGCGCACAGATTCACGCCCGCCTGAAGCAACTGATGTCCATCGGAACAATCACCGCTCCTCAGATCGCGGGCCCATATTACTTTTACACTCGGCGCGACGGCATACAAAACCAGCCAGTGCTGATGGTTCGCGAAGGTCTGCATGGCAAAGATCGTGCGCTCGTGGATGTAAACAAAATGTCAGCGGAGGGAACCACTGCCTTGGATTGGTGGTATCCCTCCGATGATGGAAAGTACGTGGCGTACGGAATCTCGATTAATGGTTCGGAGGAGAGCGTGTTGCATGTAATCGAAAGCGCCACCGGCAAAGCTCTACCCGATCAGATCGCCCGGACACGCTTTGCAAGCGTTGCGTGGAAGAAAGACAATTCCGGGTTCTATTACACGCGTCATCCGAATGAGGGAGAGGTCCCGGCTGGTGAAGAGGTTTACCACGTCAAAGTCTTCTACCACGCGCTAGGTACCAGGCCGGCAAACGACCCGTTGGTGTTTGGTGAACGGCGGAATCCCCAGGACATCCCACAAGTCGCATTGCCGGACGATGACGATCGCTGGTTGCTGATTAACGTTCAGGAAGGTTGGACCAAGAGTGAAATGTATCTTCAGGACCTCAAGGCTGGAACTTCGCCTGTTGAACTCACCAACGGCAACGATTTCCTTTACAGCGGAGAAATATTTCGAGGGAAGTTGTACATCACCACCAACGAAGACGCGCCACGGTTTCATGTTTTCGTCGTTGATGCGGAACATCCGCAACGCGAGTACTGGCGGGAGATCATTCCCGAGACCGACGCTGTGCTGAAGGGCGCTGCCGTATTCGGCGGCAAATTATTTGCCCAATATGAGAAGGACGCCAGTTCGCAGCTCAGGATTTTTGAACTTGATGGGCGGCCGGTTCGGCAGATTTCCTTGCCTGCAATCGGTACCGTCGGAGGAGTCACGGCAAACGACGCCGGTATCGGCGGAAGATGGGACAGAAACGAAGCATTTTTCGATTTCTCATCGTTCACGGTCCCACCCGCCGTCTATCGAGTGGATGTGTCCAACGGAAAAAGCGAACTGTGGGACAAAGTTGAAGCTCCCGGCATCGATCCAGCCGGTTATGAAG
>JAFAGX010000459.1 GCA_019237515.1 Acidobacteriaceae bacterium | reverse complement strand
GAAGCGATGCGGGCCAAACTTATCAGTGATGGATACAATCCGATATTGAAGAAGTAACTAATAGCTGGGAGTTAGTAGCTGGGAGTCAGCAGAAACCCGATCTCCCTGCCCTTGCGATTACTGAGTGTTAGCCCGCTCCGGCCGCTTGCGCCTTCTGCAGCAATTGACGAACTTGCGTGATCAGTTCAGCTACTTCGAAGGGCTTTACCAGGAACGGGACGTTGTTCTCTTGCAGGAAATTGCGGACCTGCAGATCGGCGGCATTGGAAAAAGTAACCAGCAGATGTTTCTCAAGTCCGGGCCGGTTCTCCGCAATCCATCCGTAGAGCTCACGTACGTTTTCGGCCCCAGGCACCGCGCCATCCAGGATTACGGCATCAACCGATTGCTCTTTCGCCTGTGATTTCATAGTGTCGGCACTTGCGGCAGTGACAACGCTTGCACCCGCTCCGCTCAACACATCGCGCTCAAATTCCAACACCGCTTCCTCGCTCTCGACCAGCAGAACGCGGCCTTCAATGACCAGGTCGTGACGGGGCGCAGGCGCTGCATTCTCCACACCCGCGCTGCTTTCCGCGGCCGGTAACTGAACCTCAATGATTGCGCCACCATCTGGATGATTGCGGCCGGAGATGCTCCCGCCGTGCTCTTGGATAATGCCGTAGCAGATGCTGAGGCCGAGTCCCGTACCTTTGCCCACGTTTTTCGTTGTGTAGAACGGCTCGAAAATGCGATCCGGTTCTTTAATGCCAGCGCCGGAATCCTGGAATTCCGCATGAATATTCTTGTCCTTGCGGAACAGACGGACTTTCAGGAGTTTGTCTTTTCCGTTCTCGAGTACAGCATCAACCGCATTGTTGATGATGTTCAGGAATACCTGTTCAAGCTGCTGGGGGTCGGCCGTTACGGATGGAAGATCCGCTTCGAATTCGCATTCCAGTTGAACGTTGTTGACGCGCAGATCGTAATCGCGCAACGCCAAGGTTTCCTCCAGGACTTTGCACAGGTTGGCGTTCTCTTTTTGCGGCTTTCGTTGGCGCGCAAAAGACAAGAGATTCTGCACCACACGATGGGTTCTCTGGGCCTGTTTAAACAACTTCTTGACGAATTCAGACGCACGCTCCGACAAGCCTTCACTTTCGAGAAGCTGGGCATAACCCAGGATTGCGGTTAAGGGATTATTCAGTTCGTGCGCGACCCCGGCGATCAACTGTCCCACGGCTGACATCTTAGCGCTTTGCAGCAACTGCTCCTGGGTCTTCCGCAGATCGTCGTAAGCGCGACAACTTTCCTCGTAAAGATGGACCTTCTCGATGGTGGTGGCCAGTTGCCGTCCAATCGCCACCAGCAGATTTTCTTCATTGCTGGTGTATTCCTGTTGTTTGCGACTGCTGATGCCCATGGCGCCAATGGGCCGATCCTTACTCCACAAAAGGACCCAGATCCATGAGCTAAGGCCATCCGCCTGAATAAAGTCGGCAACCGTTTGCGGCAAATGCGGCAAGAATTCCGGAGTGATCACTTCTGTGCGAGATTTTGTGATCAGGTCGCCGAATCCATCGGGTAGATGCACTTCCGAGAGCCGCGCCCGTTCGGCGCTGCGCTGTCCCCATCCAGCGCGGCGGCGGAAAGTGGTCTGGTCGGCGTCGGCCAGATAAATCGAACCGCGTTCCGCGTTCAGAAGCGAAATGACCTGCCGCAAAGTGAGATTCAGGATTTCGTCCAGATCGAAGGACTGCGTGGCAATCACCGCCATCGCGTTTAGTGCGTTCAACTCGCGATTACGGCGTCGAATCTCATCCTCTGCGCGCTTCTTTTCCGTGATATCCAGGAGAAATCCCTGATAGCGTTCGATTTTGCGCGCGGCGTCACGTATAGCTACGCTGCTTTCCAGTACCGTGAGCAGAGCTCCGCTTTTGTGCCGCAGCGTGACCTCAAAATTTCGGACGCAGTCGTGCGCCTCGAGTTCACGGCCCAATGTTTCCCTTTGCTCCGGGAAGGCATAGAGATCGTTGTCGAGGTTGGCAGCCAGCAATTCCTCGCGGCTGCCGTAGCCCACCATGCGAACAAAAGCCTCGTTGCACTCGAGTAGACTTCCTCCGGGTGTGGCGACAAAAACCCCTTCCTGCGCCTGTTCGAAAAGCAGTCGGTACTTCTCTTCAGCATCACGACGATCGGAAGTATCGCGCACCACATGGATCGTTCCCCGTTGCTGGCTTCCCTGTTCCGTATAGGAAGAAGTAGAGATCATGGAGTACCCGCCAAAGCACGGATCTGGCGCTTCGTGGAACGTATCCGCAACTTTGTTGCAGTACGGACATCCGCTCCAGTCTTCGAATCGGGGCAATACCTTCTCACATGGCTGCCCGGCAACATCCGCCGGGGCTTGCGCCAATCGCTCAAGTAATGCACGATTCGCCTTGATCACCCGGAATTCCGAGTCGTGCACCAGCACGATGTCCTGTATGGAATCAAAGGTGTTGGCCCATTGCCGATGCGAACGTACGATCTGCTCGACGAGGCGCAGGTTTTCCACTGCCAGGCCCAGCTGATTGGCACTGGTTGCGAGAAACTCTAACTCGTCCGGCGTGTACGAGAGCCGGTGACGACTGCCCAATGCGAGAATGCCTATCGGAGCTTTCTTGCCTTGTACGGGCACCAGCACCACATGATTGAACCGTTCTCTTTTCAGGTAGGGGCGCGCAGAGTCGTCAGCGCGTGACGTGCGAAGGACGATGGGAGCTACCACACTAAGAGTCTGCTCGAAGTTGTCATCACTGGGCACCGATCCCCGGTCTCTCAGAAAATCCTGCGAGAGCCCGATTTGCTGCACGATGACCATCTTCCCGTCCTCTTGCAGCCGGAACCAGGCCGCCTTCGCCAGCATGAGATCTTTCAATTGCTCCATGGCTGCGGCCAGCATAGGACCATACTGCTGAGCGCGGCTGATGCTGCTGGTCAGAGAATTGATCACGCCCAAACGCTGTGTGCGCATCTTCGATTCGTCGAAGATGACGATCAGCATGCTCAAACCGAATACCAAATCTGCTACCAGAGTGACGCCGGGAGGAACATGAGCACTGATCGGGGCCCAATCCAGATGCACAACTAACAAGCTGAGGCTCAGCAACCACGAACCGATTTCCCAACGCGCCCAACGGAAGCGGATCAACTGCAGGGCCGCTGCCACGGAGATTACACGGTAGCTAATTTCGAAGACCACACGAAGGACGAACGACTCTGGCCAGATCAGCGCACGGACGACTGCGAAGCCAATCATTAGCGCGGAAAATCCGAATAGGGAGACGAGCAGCTTGCGAGCATGCGAGTACACGAATATGGCGCCAGCAAACAACGCAAGCGCCAGAACAAATTGCGAGTGAGCAATGGCGACCGCGTAAGCAGGCGCCGGAGTGGGAAATGCATGCAGGGTCCAGCCAGAAACGAAATATGCGAGCCAGCCAACAATCCAGACCAGCAGGTATCGCTCGCGAAAAGTTCGAAAAACCAGGAGGCCGGCTGCCACAATGACCAGGGTGGCTGATTCAGCCGCCATTAGACCCGGCATCGCCGTCCCACCGAAGATCTGCCCCAAGCTAAACCCTGAGCTGTTCATTGCCGACACAAGGGCATAGATACCCGATGTTCTTAATACCATGCGAAAGGCAGTTATTGGCGCAGGTTCCGAGCTTGAGCGATTACTTTAGAAACCCGGAAACGGGAAAATTCGAGGTACACTGGTGAGCATCATGCCAGCCGAGCGGATTCTGGTGGTAGATGATGAAGAGCCAATCCGGGAAATCGTCTGCTCCATGCTCATCGCTGCAAACTACAGGTGTGCCCAGGCATCCTCAGGGCAAAAAGCTTTAGCACAGCTCGATTCGGGCGAGGAATTCGAGTTGATGCTGTCCGATCTCATGATGGCCGATCTCGACGGCATTGCCCTGCTGGAACGCACGAAAGAGAAATATCCTGACATGCCGGTGGTGATGGTCACGGCGGTGCACGACATCTCGGTGGCGCTGGCCGCGATTCGCAATGGCGCCTACGACTACCTGCTGAAGCCGTTTGAACGCGAACAGTTGCTGGCGATGGTTCGCCGCGCGCTGGAGACGCGCCAGCTGCGGCTGGAAAACGTCGCCTACCAGACCAAGCTTGAGTCTCTGGTGGCCGGACGCACGGAAATGCTGCGCAAAGCCCTCGCCGACCTGGAGCGCTCCTACGACATCACGCTGGAGGCGCTGGGCGACGCGCTCGACCTGAAAGACGCCGAGACCGAAGGCCACTCCAAACGGGTCACCGCCTTTACCATCGCGGTCGCGCGCGCCATGGAACTGCCGCAAGAGCGGGTGCGGGTCATCGCCCGCGGCGCCTTCCTGCACGACATCGGCAAGATGGCG
>JAFAGX010000458.1 GCA_019237515.1 Acidobacteriaceae bacterium | reverse complement strand
GGTCATCGAGAATCCAGAACGAACGTCCGTGAGTAGCAACCACCAAGTCATTGTTTTTGACAACCAGATCGTGAATAGGAGTTTGTGGCAGATTTAGCTGCAGCGGCTGCCAGTTCGCTCCGCCATCGAAGGAGACGAAAATTCCTGTCTCTGTGCCTGCATAGAGCAATTCCTTGTCTTGCGGGTCTTCACGAACGGCGTGGACGTAAGCGCCATCGGGGAGGCCGCTCACCAGTTTTGTCCAGCTCTTGCCATAATCCGTAGTCTTGTAAACGTACGGTTTAACATCATCCAGTTTGTGGCAGTCGAGAGCTATGTAAGCGGTGCCCGCATCCTGGGGAGACGCTTCGATCATGCTCACCAGGCTCCACTCCGGCATACCTTTCGGGGTGACGTTGCTCCAATTCTTTCCGCCATCTCGCGTAACTTGCACCAAGCCATCATCGGTTCCGGCCCAGAGCAGATCTTTCTGCACGGGAGATTCGGCGATCGTGAAGACTGTGTCATAGAACTCAACGCTGGTGTTGTCCTTGGTGATCGGGCCGCCCGATGATTCCTGTTTGCTCGTATCATTTCGGGTGAGGTCAGGGCTGATCGCAGTCCAACTGGCGCCATGGTTCGTGCTCTTGAACACGATGTTTCCCGCCGTGTAGATCACGTCAGCATCGTGCGGAGAGATGACAATGGGCTCGGTCCATCCCAGGCGATATTTCATGTCCTTGGCGCCATGTCCGGAGTAATCGACCGGCCAGACAGTAATGTCCTGCTGCTGTGTTATGCGCTTGTCCCACCGTGTAACAAGCCCATTGCCTGAACCGGCATAAACGATATTGGCATCGCGAGGATCGGGAACCACGTAGCCACTCTCGCCGCCTCCCACGTCATACCAATGCTGGCGGCCGATGTAGCCGGCATCCGAGCGGCTGGCGATGGCGACCGTCGTGTTGTCCTGCTGCGCGCCGTAGACGTAATAGAGAAACTGATTGTCGGTCGCTACGTGGTAGAACTGGGCGGTTGGCTGATTGTACTGCGTGGTCCAGGTTTTGCCGCCGTCGACAGTAATGGTCGCCCCACCATCGTTGCCATTGATCATCCGCTGCGGATTCGTTGGATCGATCCACAATCCGTGGTGATCGCCATGTGGCGCGGGCAGCAGCGTCAAGCTCTTGCCGCCATCGCTGGAACGAAACATTCCCGTGTTAAGCATGTAGACGGTATCGACGCTCTTCGGATCGGCAAAAATATGTGTGAAATACCAGGCCCGTTGCGTGAGGCGCTGGTCGTCGTTGGTTTTTCTCCAGCTATCGCCGCCATCATCCGAACGATAAAGAGCGCTGGCGTCCTTGGCCTCGATGAGCGCGTAAACGCGATTCGAATCTGCGCCGGAAACTGAAACGCCGATTCTGCCCATAATGCTGCCGGGCAGGCCATGGCCTTCCAGACGCTTCCAGGTAACGCCGCCATCGACTGACCGGTAAAGTCCGCTGCCCGGGCCGCCGCTGTTCAGGCTCCATGGTGTTCGCTGCACCTCGTACAATGCTGCGAAAACTACGTTGGGGTTATTGGGATCGAAGACAACATCGATCGCCCCAGTTTTCTCGTCTTTATAGAGAACCTTCGTCCAGCTCTTGCCGCCATCGGTAGTACGGTAGACGCCGCGATCCGGATTCGGGCCGTATGCGTGTCCAAGGGCCGCGACCAGGACGACATCAGGATTTCGCGGATCAATGATCAAAGCGCCGATGTGTTGGGTGTCTTTCAGACCGACATTCGTCCAGGTCTTGCCCGAATCGGTCGACTTGTACACACCGTTCCCATAAGAAATGTTGCCCCGAATACAGGCTTCACCCGTCCCTACGTAGATTACGTTGTGATTGGAATCGGCGACCGCGATTGCACCGATCGACGAGACCGCTTCTTTATCAAACAGAGGCTGCCAATTCAAACCGCCATCGCTGGTTCGCCAGACGCCTCCGGCCACACCGCCGAAGTAAAACGTATAAGGATCGCCAGGCACTCCGGTGACCGCCAAGACTCGGCCGCCGCGATACGGGCCGATGGATCGCCACTTCATACCCTTGAACAGGCTTTGGTCGTACGTAGCACCTGCGACCGCAATTTGCGTAAACAAAATGGAGAGGAGGAATGCGCAGAAAAATGGAAGCGCATGTGGGCAAAGCTTTTTCATGGCAGCAAATCTCCGGAAAAGAATAAGCGCCGATAGTCTAGCTTATTTCGGCTTAGCCGGTGTGCGGAACATCACAATGGAGAAGACAGGAAGTCGCAACAGGCACAACTTGTGACAAACAACAAAAGAGCGCGGCCAAATACCGCGCTCGATCCAACTTTTGGTTAGAGTCGCTATCCCACCGTCACGGGTATCGCCTCTTCTACACCCGCCTCGCGGAGAAACTTTGCGGCTTCTTCAGGAGGAGTGGGATTGATATAGAAGCCGGTGCCCCACTCAAATCCTGCCGTCTTGGTCAGCTTGGGCATGAATTCGATGTGCCAGTGGTAATGGTCATTCGTCGGGTCCTGCACGGGCGAAGTGTGAATTACAAGATTATACGGCGGGTTATCGAGAACGCGATCCGCACGCATGAGGAGGGTTTTCAGTGCCTTCGCCAAATTTTCAAACATGTGCGATGACGAATTTTCGAATGCCGACTCGTGCTGCTTGGGAAGAATCCAGGTTTCAAATGGGAAGCGTGGCGCGTACGGGGCGAGCGTAAGGAAGTCTTCGTTCTCCGCCACTACGCGAGTGCCCGATTCGGTTTCCTGGCGGATGATATCGCAGAAAACGCATCGCTCTTTGTAGATGTAATACTGCTTGGCGCCTTCGATTTCTTCCGTCAGGTAGATGGGCAGCATCGGGAGCGCAATCAATTGTGAATGCGCATGTTCCAGGGAGGCGCCCGCGGCCTCTCCGTGATTCTTGAAGATCAGAATAAATTTGAAGCGGCGATCTTTCTTCAGGTCGAGAATGCGGTCGCGAAAAGTCCAGAGTACATCCTCGATTCGTTTAGGGGGCAGCGTCGCCAAGGTCGCATTGTGATCAGGAGTTTCAATAATGACCTCGTGAGCCCCGATTCCGTTCATGCGATCGAACATCCCTTCGGCTTGCCGATTGAGGCTGCCTTCGATGCCTAATGCCGGAAACTTGTTGGGGACCACCCTCACGGTCCAGCCCGGAGCATCCCGTTGCGGCGCTGGGCCGCCATTCGGATTGGGCCGATAGGCCTGGATTTCCGGTGGGGTCTTACTCTCATTGCCGTAACAGAATGGACAAAAACCACCTTTGATCTTTACCGCATCACGGGCAAAATCTGTAGGCCGTTTCGCGCGATCGGTCGAAATAATCACCCATCGGCCTACAATAGGATCTTTTCGGAGCTCGGGCACTGATTAAATCCTTTCAATAGGGGAGCTAAATGCGAAATTTATTTTATCGCACTGGAAAAGCATTCTGAAATAACTCGAACTGCGGCTGGCTGGATCGCGACTCATAATACACGGAAATTACATCGAAGCGCCACTGGCACGGGAGTGCCATGTGACGCAAGTAATCGCGAGCTACCGCAGTAAGTGCGCGCTGCTTATCGAGATCCACTGCGGCTTCGGCAGGTTTAATGTCACGACTCGTGCGCGTCTTCACTTCAATAAGGCACAAGACATCTTTATCCCATCCGATCAGATCGATTTCCCCGCGATGATGCGGAGAACGAAAATTTCTGCCGACCATCACGTATCCACGGCGGCGCAAGAAAAAATAGGCATCTTCTTCGCCGCGTTTGCCTGTGCGCTGATGTTCGGGAAGATTGTCGGCACGAAGCGTGCGCTCAGCCAGCCAGTCAAGAGCGCGGACAGTCGCATGCGTGAGGCGGCCGGAGAGCATGCACTCAGGATAGGCGGGCAAAAATCCGGCATCTGTGATTAGGATCACGTGAGATGACACGCACTCGGTGCGTAAAACTACTCGCCGACGGCTTCACAGCCCAGAGCTTCGCGGCTCTCGCCATCGAGTGTGCCTGCATCAGGGTACTTGATTGCCGCCGCCCCAATCGGTTTGTGACTACGTGCGGCGTTTACGACCAGCATTCCGCAGAGAGCGATGGCGCCACCAAGAAGTGAAAGCATTTTGGGAACTTCCCCCAACCAGATCCAGGCAATGCCAATCGCCAGAACTGGAATTAGGTACAACAGGGTTGAGATGCGCCCTGCCGGACCGTGTGACAAAACATAAGCCCAACCCACGTACGCCAGGGCTCCCGGAAAAATTCCAAGATAGATAATTGCCACCGTGGCGTGAGCAGCAGCGTTTTGCGCAACATGCAGAAGCCCTCGACCGAAGGGCAGCATGAATAGCGTTCCGATCCAGATGGAGTAGGCCGTAAACTCCAGTGCACTGTAGCGGCTGAGAAAGTGTTTCTGCTGGACCATGTAAATCGCTGACGTAATTGCAGCGGCAAGAATAATCAGCGCCTGAACCGAAAGATGAATGCCCTGCCCTTCTCCGCTGGCAATGAGCGCGACTCCCGCAAAACTTACCAGAACGCCGATCCAGCCACGCACTGAGAGTCGCTCTTTCAGTGCAATGCTTGCGAAGAGTGCCGTCCAAATCGGCGTCGAAGCAATCAACAAGCTGGCTGCGCCCGCGCTGACGCGCGTCTCTCCGTAGTTGAGCGCAAGGTTATAAAACGTAATTCCGACGATCCCGCAGATGGTCAGGCCAGGGATGTCGCGGATTTCAGGACGGCGAAAGTGGACGACCGCTGCATAAATGGCGAGGGTAAGCGACGCCACGATGAAGCGCAACACCGCGAGCTGGCCAGGCGAGTACGCCTCTAAGCCTGCGCGGATTCCGGCAAATGCCGACGCCCACAAAACCAGAGTGGCAGCGAGAGCAAGTAAAGTCCGAATTGTGAATTGCCGGATCAATGCGTTGTTCACCCATAAGAGCGATGTTCATTGATGGATGCTTGCGGCGAACAGTCGCCGCAAATTCTTTCTGATGTCGGTCGGGGATTTCTGTCCGACAGCTTTCGAAAATCTAACTTCGGCGGACGAGAATGTCCGCCCTGCACAACTCCCTAGATCACAAACCTGTCACCGGTTCGGATCACGCCCGGTGTGAGGATTTGTGCGCGCAGGCCTCCGCGATGCAACAAGCCCTTAATCAGCGGCAAGCCTGTGAGTTTCTGCAGGTGATCGCAGGGTTCGCACAGGCGTATGCCGCGAATCCGCACTTGCCCGATCTGAAATTCGCGGCCAACCAAATGGTTCAGCGCAACGTCGCGGGTCACAATATTGCGGCGCGCGTTTCCGGCTTCGATGCTCACACCGTAGTCGCGCTTTAGCGCTTCGATTGCCTCACTCTCGATTAGAGTCAATTCGAAATCGGGTTTCGGCTTAAAGAATGTCCCGGTCTGTAGAGCGTAGCGGTCACCCTCCAAGCCTGCACCAGGAATTGCAGTTGCTGTCTCGACGCGACACATAGGCGCCTGTGCGGCAGCCGCAATGTGGATTGAATCTATGCTTCCTTGAGGCACAGCAATCTCCTCCGCGAAACGTTGAATACACAAACCCAACTACACGCTCTTTTCCACTATCGAAATCGATTCCTCTAACGCTTCCATCGCTACATCGGCTTCTTCTTTGGTGACAATCAACGGAGGCGCAATGCGGATCGTGCTTGGGCCGCAACCGAGGAACAGAATGCCTCGCTCGAAAGCGAACTGAACGATTTCGTCACGCTGTGCTGCGGCATATTCCTTCGTCTTCTTGTCCTTCACAATTTCGACGCCGATCATCAATCCGCGGCCGCGCACGTCTCCGACCAACTTATGTTTACTCGGCCAGTCGGCCATGCGCTTCATCATGTGCGCGCCGACTTCCGTCGCGTTCTCGAGCAATTTCTCGCTCTCGATCACATCCAAGGTCGCGAGAGCGGCGGCGATGCAAACTGGATTGCCTCCGAAGGTGGAAGCATGCGAGCCGGGAATCCAATCCATAACTTCGGCTTTGGTGATCGTGACCCCGAGGGGCATGCCGGAAGCGATTCCCTTTGCGCTGCAGACCATGTCAGGCTGCACTTCCGTGTGCTCGACAGCCCACCATCTTCCAGTGCGGCCAACGCCACTCTGCACCTCATCAACGACCAGCAGAATACCGTGACGGTCGCAAATGCGCCGCAATTCCTGCATGAACACCGTGGGCGCGATCACATATCCGCCTTCGCCCTGGACCGGTTCGACGAAAATCGCCGCGACTTCCTCGGGCGGCAGAGTGGTCCGGAAGAGTTTGTCTTCAATGACGCGAGCGCAGCTTAGCGCGAATGCCTCAGGATCCTGCGTTCCCGCATCTCGATATACGTCGGGATAGCGAATGTGGGTCACACCCGGAACAAACGGCGCGAAACGACGCTTCTGCTGAGGCTTGGAAGCGGTCAGAGAAAGCGCGCCCATCGTCCGTCCATGGAACGCGCCGAAAAAAGCGATGACGTTTTGGCGCTTGGTGTGATAACGGGCCAGTTTGAAGGCGCACTCGAGCGCTTCCGTGCCGCTGTTGCCGTAATAAATTCTGTGCGGACCGGACATGGGGGCGATCTTCGACAACCGCTCTGCCAAGGTCACCATGTTCTCGTAATAAAAATCTGTACCGGACATGTGAATCAGCTCACCAGCTTGTTTCTGAATGGCCGCGACGACCTGCGGATGGCAATGGCCGGTCGAAACCACAGCGATGCCGGCAGAAAAATCCAAGAATTCGTTTCCGTCAACGTCGGTGACAACCACACCGCGGCCGCTCTTCGCGACGAGGGGATACGAGCGGGTATAAGAAGGCGAAATAAATCTGTCATCACCATCGAGAACGCGCTTGGCGTTCGGGCCCGGCAGAGCCGTCTTGAGCTTCGGTGCAACTAGGGTGTTGGTCGACATGGGATCCTCCAAAATCAGTAGTCAGTAGTCAGGAGCTAGTAGCTCGTAGCTCGCAATATGGATCGGAGTTTGTGCCACTTCCAGAACTGGAAGGAGGAGTCGGAACTAGTCGCTACCGAAGAGGTTGGGACGCAGGCGGGATGGCAGCACTGCACGATACCGGCGCGGGCACACAAGTGAGCGCAGCCAGCATGCGGGCAAATGCGAATTGGTCAGCTGATAACGCATCGCTACACATTCCAATTTCAGTATAGCTCATTGTGAGTGGCTCGGTAACCCCCAATCGACAGTGAACATTAGTGTTCGTTTCCATTTCAGGTGCCTGATGAAATGTCCGAGTCTACGAACTCACTCCTTTCGTCTAATTACCTCTGCGACCCTCCGTCTTCTCCGTGTTTAAGATTTGATTCCGGTATCAGCAGGGTCTCACATAAGACTTGAACCACAGAGGTCCGCGGAGGTACATAGACTCATTTATGGGATCCGGCCAACAGCCAACCCGATTCGCCGTGATTGTCGCCTTTGCACTCGTCTATCTGTTTTGGGGCTCGACCTACCTAGGTATCGATATCGCCGTCGAGCGGATTCCTCCGGCGCTGATGTGTGGCGTGCGCTTTTCAATCGCGGGTGTGTTCATGGTTGCGTTCTGCGGTATCCGCGGGAAGAAGATCTGGTACAAGCCGCAGCGGTTGGCCGAAATGGCCGCAGTTGGCATCTTGCTGTTGCTCGGCGGAAACCTGACGCTCTCTTATGCCGAAACCCACATTGCCTCTGGTTTGGCCGCGCTGATCATTGCAATTACCCCGCTTTGGTTTCTTGTGCTCGACCGGCTCTTGCTTGGCCATCATCAGATCTCAGTTCGCGGCAAGGCGGGTTTAGGGCTTGGAATTGTAGGCCTGATCGTTCTCCTATGGCCCGAACTGGTCGCGGCAGGTTCTTTTGGCCGAAGTGAATTGTGGGCCTCATTGAGCTTGATTGGCGGTTCGTTCAGTTGGGCTTTGGGTTCGGTGCTCGCGAAAAAATGGAAATCTCCGGACATCGATCCCTTTTCCGCAATGGGCTGGGAGATGGTCGCAGCTGGCCTCGCCAATCTGGCAGTCGCGTTCGTCCTGCATGATTTACCGAAGGTGGTTTGGACTGCACGCGGATTTGGTGCTGTTGTGTATCTCATTGTCTGCGGCTCCTGGATAGGCTACACGGCTTATATCTGGCTGCTGGGGCATGTTCCAACCTCAAAGGTTTCGACCTATGCGTACGTGAACCCCGTCGTGGCTGTGTTTCTCGGTTGGCTGGTGCTGCATGAGCGCATCGATCGCTACATCCTGGCGGGCAGCGCCATCGTGATCGCATCGGTGATTCTTGTGACGAGTGCCGAAGTGACTGGAACAAAACCTCTCCAGGAAATGGCAGTGGAGACTACCGGCGATTAGCGTTCAGCGGTCGTGTACCAACTGGTCAGGTAATGTGACTGACGCCCATGGGCAGAATTAGTCCCAAAATGGCACTTACGTAATCTTCAATTAGTAACCACCTCGTCGCATACTCACACCCGTATGGGCAGCCTTCCCCAACGTGCACCGCGCGTTTATCTCGATACCGTTACGCCGGCCGTTCTGCGGTTCCAGGACGGCCAGCGTACTTCGGGCACCCTGCACGTCGTCTCGGTTACAGGCGGCTTACTCTCCCTCCCCACTCCCGCTATTCAAGGAACGCAGGTCAAGTTGATGTTCCTGACGCGCACCGGATCGGTGTTCGGCGGGGCAGAAATGCTCAGCCCGGTAACCAGCGACCTGCAGCCGTTCAAGTTCGTTTCGCTGGATTCGACCGACCGCCGCCGCCTGGGCGCTAGCATTCAAGAATCCTTGCAACAGAATAATGAACAGCAATGGATTGAAAAGTTCAGGGCGGCATCAACCGATGAAAAGCGGCCGCGCAAGCCGCTCTTGAAAGCCTTATTTGGAACCGCCGCATTGGCGGCCTTGGCCTGGTTCAGCGCGATTTACCTCCTCCATATCGACTGGTTTAAGAAATAGAGGCGGTAATGACGACTGCTCTTGCCAATATTGCGGAGAATACGCGCAGCGGACCCCGATATCACGTGCGTCTGCCGGTTCTTGTCTCGGCTGAAGGGGATTCTTCGAAGGTTCCTGTACCCGGACTGGCCTGCGAGATCAGTCAGCGCGGAATGGCCCTTTACGGCGGCATCGACCTGCTGCCCGGCGACTTGATGGAAGTGCAGTTTCAGAACTCCGCCAAGCTTCGGGTTTCAGGTATCGTACGGAATCGTTCGGGCTTCTGCTTTGGCCTGGAGTTTCTGGACGCCATGGCGAGCCCGGAAGCCATTTCTAAGGTACTGGAGCCTACTGGTGCCGAAGAAGAGACGTCCAGTTGGCAAACATGGTTTGCCACCCATCGCGGAGACGTTGCGGTTGGAATTGCAGGCTTATTGCTGTTTTTGACGTTCTTAAGTGCTGGTTCTCCTCCCCAACCAGTCCAGAGTAAGGCTTACCAGCCCTCCCTCACGCTTTCTGAGCGCATGCTTGTAGCTTTAGGACTGGCGGAACCCCCACCGCCGCCGGTTGCAGTTGGGAACCCCAACGCTCAAGTCTGGGTGGATGTACATACGGGGCTTTACTACTGCCAGGGTGCGGAACTCTATGGCAAATCGCCCGACGGGAAACTGACAACCCAACGGGATGCCCAACTCGACCAGTTCGAACCCGCCGCACGCCGAAACTGCAATTAATCAAGTATGTAGCGAGATTCTGGCCCTCTCGTGCCATGGCATCGTCGTGTCGTGCCATGGCACCCCTTCGCCCGTGCCATTGTCATCGATCAAGACCTGCCGCATCTTAGTGGTGCGTACCAGAAACCCAGGAAAAGGTAGGAAATGCTGGACGGCACAGTAACACGACAAGGCAATGCGACCCGCACTGCCGCCTCGGCCGAGAGGCAACGCCGCCGTCTGTCGATCGCAATTCTCCTGCTGGTCACTGCGTTGCTCGTGGTTCTTGTAAAAGACCGCGATTACTGGTTCGGAAGCAACGAGACCGCTGCCACGGAGGAAGAACAAGTCGCCACTTCTCCGAGCACGGTCACAGAAACGCCTACGTCTCCTTCGCCCGTTGCCGCCACTTCGTCTCCCAAGCATGTTGCCAAGCGTTCCGCCGAGCCGCAGGGCTCGGCCGGTGTTGTGAGTTCTGCAAAGTCGAATGCAGCTGAAACTGCTGCCGAAAAAGTTCAGATGGCTTCCATCAATGCACCATTGCCTAAAACCGAGTATCCGCTGCTCGCGGGACAAACGTCAGTTCAAGGCTCGGTGTTGATGCAAGCCCTGATCGCCGCAGACGGCGCAGTCGAAGATCTGCGGGTGCTCAGTGGACCGAGCATTCTGGTCCCGGCAGCCCGAGAAGCGGTGCGTCAATGGAAATTCAAGCCCTTCGTCCAGGGTGGGAAACCAGTTGAGACTCAGGCCAGAGTGACAGTGAATTTCACGATTGATGTTTCGGATACGACCGCGCGTTATCAGCAACCCTCGATTACCAGTGATGGCGCGCTGTAATCCGGACCGTGAACTGCTCTCGATTCCTCAATTGGGAACACGATCAATTACGGTAACAGCTTAGTTTCCCGGCGGAATCGGCTGTTGCGCACCACAAACTTTTACAATAGCCTTTAGGTATTGCGTAGTGCCATGAACCTCCCCTTGAAGGAACCTTCCTTTATCCGGCCACAGGACAAGGGACGTGTTACTGAGTTGCCCCTGCGCCGCCGCGCTCCAAGGGTCCTGGTGGTCGACGATAATCCCGACACCATGGTGTTGATGCAGGAATTGCTGCAGACGCGCGGCTACGATGTAGTGACTGTCCCCGACGCCGAGCAGGCCCAGGTCGAACTCAGGCGGCAACTTCCGGATTTGATTCTTTCCGACGTAATTATGCCCGGCAAATCTGGCTACGAACTCTGTCGTGAGCTCAAGGAAGATCCCAGCACCCGCCTGATTCCGGTGGTATTGATAACCGGGCTTAGCGATCGTGAGGATAAGCTGCACGGCATCGAGGCGGGCGCCGACGATTTTCTGAATAAGCCCATCTTCTCGGAGGAGCTGTTTGCACGGGTCAAGTCGCTGCTGAAGCTGAAGGAATTTACAGATGAGCTGGAAACCGCCGAGTCGATCCTTTGTACCCTGGGCCTCAGCGTAGAAAGCCGTGATCCGTATACGGTCGGCCACTGTGAGCGGCTGGCTGAGAACGCGGCCAATCTGGGCCATCATTTAGGTCTGGATGAAGACTCGATTGTGGCATTGCGGCGCGGCGGCTATCTGCATGACTTGGGCAAGATCAAAGTGCCAGATGAGATATTGAAAAAAGGAAGCGACTTGACTCCGGAAGAGTGGGTGGTCATGAAGCAGCACCCGGTGACCGGAGAAAACATTTGCCGGCCGCTCAAGTCACTGCGCCTTGTGCTGCCCATTATTCGCAGCCATCATGAGCACTCTGATGGCAGCGGTTATCCGGACGGACTAACCAAGAATGAGATCCCGCTACTGCCACGAATTTTGCAAGTAGTGGATGTTTACGATGCCCTTTGTACGGAGCGCCCGTACAAACGTGCCCTAAGTCACGACGAGGCCGCCGTTACGATGCGGCGAGAGGCACAATCGGGACTATGGGATCAAGAACTGGTAAATCAATTCTTCTCGATGCTGCAGCAGCGGGTCGCGTGATCGCAAAGAGAAAGATCCTGCTGTGACTGCTGCCGTATAGTTCTGTCAGTGTTGGCCAACAACGAAGCAAGATCGTCGCATTGCTTGGCAGCTCCTACCTACAGCATCGTGCTTCCCGCTTACAACGAGAGCGCGCGAATTGCGTCGACCCTTGAGATGATTACGGCTCACGCCAGCCAGCATGGCTGGAGCGCTGAAATCATCGTCGTAAATGATGGTTCAAAAGATGATACGGCCCAGATTGTAACCGGGTATGCCAGCAACGATGCGAGGCTGCGCCTGATCGAGAATCCCGGGAACCATGGCAAAGGCTACAGCGTGAAAAATGGCATGTTGCACGCTAAGGGCGAGATTTTACTTTTCAGCGATGCCGACCTTTCTTCGCCCATTGCCGAAGCCGACAGGCTCTTTGCCGCGATTCGCGACGGGGCAGATGTCGCCATCGGTTCCCGCTGGTTGAAGACCGAATTGCAAATCCAACGGCAGCCGTTTCACCGCCAA
>JAFAGX010000627.1 GCA_019237515.1 Acidobacteriaceae bacterium | reverse complement strand
CTTGGGTTGGGGAACGATGGTGGGAGTCGGCTGGCTGGTGGTCATGGACGACTGGCTGCTGCGCGGCGGCGTTCTAGGCGCTGTTCTCGGATTCGCCGTTGGTGGGGCATTGCTGTTGCCCATTGGCTACGTATACGGCAAGCTGGTCGCGCAAATTCCCGATGCTGCTGGCGAGGTCGCATACACATCAAAGGTATTCCCGCAGTCGCTCAGCTTTGCCACTGGATGGATGATGGTCCTTGCCTACTTCATCGTGTGTCCCTGGGAGGCCGTCGCGGTGGGAAAAATTGCCGCCTATATCTTCCCCGCATTGGACTCCATGCAACTGTATCGAGTCGGAAATCAGCCGGTGTACTTGCCGCGATTGTTGATCGGACTTGGCGTTACTGCGTTCATCACGATTTTGAATTACCGCGGAATTCGGCTCAGCGCCACATTCCAAAACTGGACGGCTTTCGGAACGCTGGCGCTGTTCGTGGTTTTTGTGAGTTTTGGAATCAGCAAAGGTTCGCCTCAAAATTTCCCACCACTTTTCATGCACGGCAGCTTTGTTTCGGTGCTGCTGGTCATGCAAATCGTTCCGTATTTCATGACGGGCTACGAGTCAGTCGGAAAAGGAGCAGAAGAAGCCAGCCCGGAGTTTCATGCCAAGGGATTCTTCACTGCGATCTGGATGGCCATCATCGTCGGAATTCTGTTTTACACGATCGTGATTGCCGCGGTCGGATACGTCGCGCCTTGGCGACAGCTTACGAACGAAAGATTCATGACCGCCGTCGCTTTTCAACGCGCAGTGGGAGCACGTTGGATTGTCAGGGTGATCCTCACGGCAGCACTGCTTTCTCTTTTCAAGGTATTTAACGGAAATTTCGTAGCTTCCAGCCGATTGCTGTTCGCGATGGGGCGGCGCGGCCTGGTGGATCCACGGGTCTCCGAAATCCATTCTCGCAATCACACCCCGTCAGCGGCAGTTCTCTGGATCGGAATTGCCACTGGTTTGTGTTTATTCCTGGGGGATACGATTTTGGTGCCAGTGACAGAGGTGGGTTCGGTTGCGTCGGCCGCAGGCTGGCTTTCTGCCTGCGCTGCTTATTACCAAATGCGACCGTCACCGGGCCAGCGAATCATTGCCGCCGCGGGGGTTGTGTTGTGCATTTTAATGATCCTGATGAAAATTGCTCCAGCCATCCCAGGACACTTTTCGGCGTACGAATGGCTCGCGCTGGGAATTTGGATTTTGCTCGGAATGGGCTTGCACTGGCGCGCGAAGTCTGCACAAGCCTTTTCCGCCCGTATTGCAAGATAGAAGAGCGACAGAATGATGAAATGGATTACCTTCCTAGTCTTATTTTCTACTGCACTTCTTGCGCAGGCTCGGCACTTCGACATCATCATCACAAACGGCCACATCATCGACGGTACCGGCTCCCCGTGGTACTCCGGAGATGTTGGAATTCAAGATGGCCGAATTGCCGCGATCGGAAATTTGAGCGCAGCAACACGCTCGCGAACCATTGATGCGCAAGGCAAGGTGGTGGCACCCGGATTCATCGATATGCTCGGTCAATCCGAGCTGACGATTTTGGTTGATCCGCAATTGCCATCGAAAATCTTTCAAGGGATCACGACGGAAGTCACCGGAGAGGGTACTTCCGCCGCGCCACTAAGCGACGCCATTATCCAGGCCCACCACGGTTCGTACGAGCACTACCACATCACACCGGATTGGCAAACCTTCAGACAATACTTCGCGCGCCTTGAGAAACAAGGGATAGGAATCAATCTCGCGAGCTACGTCGGGGCGACGCAAGTCCGGCGCATGGTGCTTGGAGATGACGACAAGCAGCCCAATCCCGAACAACTCCAACAGATGAAAGAACTCGTACGCCAGGCAATGCGCGACGGTGCTGTGGGAATATCCACTTCTCTGGAATACGCCCCGGCGCCCTATGCCAAAACGGACGAATTGGTCGCTCTGGCTACAGAAGCGTCGAGGTCAGGCGGCATTTATGCCACCCACATGAGAAATGAGGGCAGCGCGATTATGCCGGCGATTGATGAGGCGCTGCGC
>JAFAGX010000372.1 GCA_019237515.1 Acidobacteriaceae bacterium | reverse complement strand
CCGAAGAAGCCGGGCGATAACCGTGATCCGAAATCGATTCCGCAGAATGAGCGCTGGTACTTCCTGGAAGAGTGGTATCCGAAATACGGCAACCTGGTGCCGCGCGATGTGGCGACCCGCGCCATCTTCAAAGTCGTGTACGAATATAACCTCGGCATTGATGGCAAGCCGATGGTCTATCTAGACCTTACGCACGTTGACCGCAAGATTCTTGACCGCAAGCTGGAAGGCATCCTGGAAATTTACGAGAAGTTTGTCGGCGATGATCCCCGCGATACGCCGATGAAAATCTTCCCCGGGATGCATTACACCATGGGCGGATTGTGGGTGGATTTCAGACAGGCCACGAACATTCCGGGAATTTTTGCAGCCGGAGAGAGTGAATATCAGTACCACGGCGCAAACCGGCTGGGAGCGAATTCACTGGTCTCGTGCATTTTCGGCGGGTTTGTTGCCGGCCCGGCAGCGGTTCAGTATGCTCGCAACGCGTCCGCCGCGCCTGGCAATGGACACTTTGATTCAGAGCGCAAACGTCAGGAAGAGAAAAATGCCATGCTCACCAAAGCCGAAGGTAACGAGAATCCCTTCAGGCTTTGGCGCGAGCTCGGCGAATTGATGACCAAGAACTGCACAGTCATTCGATACAACAAGAATCTGCAAGAGACTGACGCGAAACTATGCGAAATGCTGGAGCGGTTCCAACGCATTAACATGAGTGACCGCGCGCAGTGGGCCAACAGCAGCATCGTCTTTGCTCGGCAGCTTTACAACATGCTTCAGTTGTCGCGGGTCATTGCGGAGGGTGCGGGTATGCGGGACGAATCCCGCGGCGCGCATTACAAGCCGGACTTCCCCGAGCGGGACGATAAGAATTGGTTGAAAACGACCAAGGCATATTTCGCTCCCGATGCCGATGAGCCGAAATTTGAATTTGAGGCGGTGGACACGTCATTGATTCCGCCGCGGGCGAGGAAATACTAGGAACAGTGTGGGGACGGGCGTCTCGCCTGTCCGGCGAAGCGAAGCTTCGCAGAATTAGCTATGAAACTCTAACTAATGTCGAACAACAAATCGGTCATTTTCAAAATTCGACGCCAGGCGAATCCCAAGGACAAACCACATTGGGACGAATTCGAACTGGCCCATAAACCCAACATGAACGTGATCTCCTGCCTGATGGAGATCGCCACCAACCCCGTAACCCGCGACGGCAAACCGAGCACTCCTATCTTTTACGATTCGAATTGCCTTGAGGAAGTCTGTGGCTCCTGCGCCATGCTGATCAACGGCCGGGCGCGTATGGCGTGTTCAGCCCTGGTCGATAATCTGGAAAAGCCCATCCGCCTGGAGCCATTGTCGAAATTTCCCGTAGTGCGCGATCTCGCAGTTGATCGCCAGGTACTGTTCGAAAATCTTAAAAGGGTAAAAGCTTGGGTTCCGATCGATGGCACATATGATCTCGGCGCCGGGCCGCGCATGACGATGCAGGAGCAGGAAGTTGCGTATCCGCTCTCGCGGTGCATTTCGTGTTGCTGCTGCATGGAAGTTTGTCCGCAATTCAACGAGAGCACCGGATTTGTGGGGGCCGCAGCCATATCCCAGGTGCGCTTGTTTAATACACATCCGACCGGAGCAGCTCTGAAACGCGATCGATTGGAGGCGTTGATGGGTGATGGCGGCATTCACGAATGCGGGTACGCGCAGAACTGTGTTGAGATTTGCCCCAAAGACATTCCGCTTACCCGCTCCATTTCCGAGGTCGGCGGATCCGTGATGAAGCAAGCGATCAGTGACCTATTTCGGAAATAGGTTGCCAATTTTGGGCCATCTGGGCATATCCTGCCTAGCCGCGGATTTCTTCTTCCTTGCCGAACAGCAGTTTAGAAGGAGCAGCTTGGCTGTTCGGAACGGCATCCAAACTGCACGTTTAGAGACGGTGTTTTGTGCAGCAATGCTAGGGTAACCATGAGTAACGGGTTTGCTGTCTACTCTTTGGTAACCCCGGCGAAAATTGAGAGTTGACGCTGGCCGTTTCGAGTACAATAGCCGCACTCAAACATCAACTTAGGAGTTAATCCACTTCGTGGCAGTGAAAGTAAAACGGGCTTCTCTGGCTTTGCTTCTGATCGTCACTGTATGCGGTCAGGCGCTCGGGTTGCATCAGTACGTGCCCACACGCACTCGGCGAGCACAGCAACACCAGGTAACGCAGCGGCGGACTGCTGGCACAGCGCGACACCGAGCTCATCTGCGTCGCCTGCGTTGGAATCCGCTATTCCGTCCGTCGCACGAATCGTTGCTGTTACAGAACGCAGAAATTGATCGCATGGACTTGCCGCGTATTCATGATGACGCGGAGCTCCAGCAATTGGTCGCAAGCGGCGATCTGGTCCCCATAGAGGAGAGCGAAAGCCTAAGGATTGAGCACCGGCTTGATCCAGCGCGCCGCTACTGCCGACCTTGGACACGAGATTTCTTAGACGATTTCAGCCAAGCCTATTACAAAGAGTTCCATAACCAGATTCAGGTGAATTCAGCCGTACGCACGGTTCTCGTGCAGAAGAAGCTGCGTCGGCACAATCGGAATGCCGCGCCGATCGACGGCGACACCGCATCTTCTCACTTAGCCGGGATTACGGTCGACGTGCAACGCCGCGGAATGACCCGCCAGCAGGTGAAATGGGTGGAGCAATACTTGTTGCCGTTAAAGCAACAAGGCTTTGTTGAGCCAGAGGAAGAACGTCATCAGTGGGTTTTTCACATCGCGGTTTCCGGTCGCTACGCAGACTTACGTGCACCGAAGACGGTTGCTACCGAGGAGCACGACGAAGTTCCTGATCTGAGCCTCATCGACCTGCCGCCGCAACGCGTTTCCGACCTGTTTATCCGCACCCGCTAAGCTTCAAGTGCACATGAGCTGAGATCTCCTCGATTTGGGCGAAGTCCGTCCTCGCATTTACAATCCTGTTTTCAACCATGACAAAATTCAGGATTTCTTCTGCTGTTTTTCTCCTTGTCTGTGCCCTCGCTTCTGCTCAGAACGACAGCCAGGTCAGCGCACATGCTAAAGCGATACACGATTCAGCGATTGTCGTCGACACGCACGCGGACACGCCGCAGCGATTTGTGGACGAGGATTTCGATATCGGGAACACGGATTCGAATGACTATGGCCACATCAGTCTGGATAAAGCTCGCGCCGGGAATCTGGGAGCGGAATTCTTCTCCATTTGGGTCGATCCGGAAACCAATCCAGGGCATTTCGCCAAGCGTACCCTCGACCTAATTGATTCAGTTTACGAGCAGGCGGCGCATCATCCTGAGCGCATGGTAATGGCCTTCTCCGTTGCCGATATCGAGCGCGCTCACAAACAGAAAAAACTCGCGGCTTTAATGGGAATTGAAGGCGGCCATTCGATTGAAAATGACATTCGTCTCTTGCGCGACTTCTATCGCCTCGGCGTGCGCTATATGACGTTAACGTGGTCCAACACCAACGAGTGGGCTGACTCCTCTGGCGACATCAATGATCCGAAAGTTGAGCATCACAACGGCCTGACGGATCTCGGCAAACGGGTGGTTCTTGAGATGAACCGCCTGGGCATGATCGTTGATATTTCCCACGTTTCCGACAAAACCTTTTGGGACGCGATCGCGACCACCAAGGCTCCAGTCATTGCGTCGCACTCCTCCGCGCGAGGATTGGTCAACGCTCCACGGACTATGACCGACGAAATGTTGCGCGCTGTAGCCAAGAATGGCGGCGTGGTGGATGTGAATTTCTTCTCCGGGTTCGATGATCAGAAATATTGGGACACTTCGCAAGCACAGCAAGCCGCACAAAAAACAGCAATTCACGAACGTCTTGAACAACTGAAAGCGGAAGGGAAAACACCAACCTATCTCGATGAAGATAGGCTGCAACGAGAATATATGGCCAAAATTCCCCGGCCACCATTCAAAGTTCTGATCGATCAGATCGATCACATTGCCAAGGTTGCTGGGGTTGACCACGTCGGTCTAGGGTCGGATTTTGATGGCGTCAGCGGAGCCACGCCGGAAGGGATGAACTCCGCAGCCGATTTGCCTAAGATCACCCAAGGATTGCTGGACCGAGGATACAGCGGCGCAGACATTCACAAGATATTAGGAGGTAATGTTCTGCGCGTCTTCGCAGAAGTAGAGCGCGTGAGCCGCGAAATGCAAGCCGAGCAGGCTCGCCCCACAATGGGCAAGTAAACTGCCCGTGGCGTACAATGCAATGTTAATTCCCGAACAACAGATTCTTCGGCTTTGCCCGGAATGACAAATTCTAAGGAGGTATTCATGCGTAAAGTTATCTTCGTCCTCTTTTTGATTGCTGCCCTGCTCCCAATTGCGTCCTTTGGCGCCGGCTCCCAACCCGTTGCCGTGATCGATACTACTGCCGGGAAGCTCACTTGCACATTGTTTCCTGACAAGGCGCCAATTGGCGTCGCCAATTTTATCGGCCTATCCGAGGGCACGAAGGACTGGACCAGCCCGGTTACCCACCAAAAGAAGCATGGCGTGCCCCTTTACGACGGCACCATTTTCCATCGCGTGATTCCGAATTTCATGATCCAGGGGGGCGACCCTCTTGGCACCGGCACCGGCGATCCGGGTTATCAATTCAAGAACGAAACTTCTCCGGACTTGAAGTTTGATCGCCCCGGTCGCATGGCGTATGCGAACGCTGGGCCCGACACGAATGGCTCTCAGTTCTTTATCACCGAAGTTCCTTATCCCAGCTTGAATGGCGGCTATACCATTTTCGGGCAGTGCGACGATGCCAGCGTAGCCATCGTGAAGCAGATTGCACGTATGGGGCGCGACTCGAATGACAAGCCCTACCGGCCTGTGAAAATCAACCACATCACGATCGAACACGGAAGCACAGCAAACAAAGCATCAGCCGTCAAAACCGCATCGAAGTAATTCGCAAGCAACACTAGCAACGATACCCAAACGAAAGGATTTCTATGGCTCGCCAACCCGGCTCTTACGCCGTGTTAAATACTTCTGAAGGAACGATTGTCTGTCGACTTTTCGACACCGACGCCCCCAAAACCGTCGCCAATTTTATCGAGCTCGCAGAGGGCAAGCGCGAGTGGTCGCATCCGGACACGCGGAAGAAGAGTAAAGACCGGCTGTACGATGGGACGATCTTCCATCGGGTGATTCCGAATTTCATGATCCAGGGTGGCGACCCTGCGGGCACCGGTTTTGGGGGCCCGGGCTATCAGTTCGAAGACGAAACCAAAGGCTCCCCGCACAAATTCGACAAGACGGGAAAATTGGCGATGGCCAACGCCGGGCCGAACACCAACGGATCGCAATTTTTTATCACGGTCGCGCCGACGACTTGGCTGACCGGCAAGCACACAATTTTCGGAGAAGTCGTCGAAGGGATGGACGTAGTGGAGAAGATCGCCAACGCCCCCCGCAACCGCCAGGACAAACCCAATAAAGATGTGGTGGTGAAATCGATTGTGATTGAGAGGATATAAAACTCGATCTAGAGAACAACACAGAGATCGTCGCGAGGAGCTCCGCGAACGAATCTCTTTGCTGCGCTCAGGGTGACAATCGAGGAGAGTCGAATCCTCCTCAAACGCCGATTACCCCCACCAACTCTTTTACTGCTCCCGCACTGCGGTTCAGCTGCTCCTGTTCATCGGGGGTCAACTTGATCTCGATGATCTGCTCAATTCCCTTCGCGCCCAGTTTGACGGGCACGCCGACGAACAGTCCGTTGATTCCGTACTCGCCTTCCAAATATGCAGCACATGGGAGAATTTTCTTCTTATCCTTCAAAATAGCTTCAACCATCTCGGTCACCGCGGCCGAAGGCGCATAGTACGCACTACCCGTTTTGAGATACTTCACGATTTCCGCGCCACCGTCGCGCGTGCGCTGAACGAGTCTCTCAATCGTCTGCGCAT